>CAZHXK010000081.1:1423-1787 GCA_964536565.1 uncultured Gammaproteobacteria bacterium | reverse complement strand
GCTCTTTTTACCTGTCTTGTATATTAATAGCATATATTGATATGCGAGCCTATAACGCAAGAACTATATCGCGAAGAGAAATTCGTACCAAAGTATGACGGCGAATTGAGTGGAATCTTTCCACCCTATCCGCCGTTATGCGTTGGTCGCGCGTTTCTTTACACATTTCAGGGTTTCCCTGAAAGGAGGTTCCAATGAAGACCACGACTTTTTCTCCCCTTCTGGGCTGCGTGATCTTCGCTGCCCTCCTCGTGCTTGGGTGTGACCCGAGTGCCACCGCCGAGCAAGCCGCTACGACGACCGATCCGGTCGAGCAGGCTGACACGACCACTCCCGTTGAAAATGTCACGCCTTCCGCGGAAGA
>CAZHXK010000081.1:516-1413 GCA_964536565.1 uncultured Gammaproteobacteria bacterium | reverse complement strand
GAAACTTCCACGGTCGCAGACCACTCGGTCTCGGATCCGACCTGCGCCACGCAGTGTCCTGGGTTCCACGAGAAAAGTGGTAACTACAAGCTCAACGGCGCCCCTGGCTCCGACAACCTGATGATTGCTACGTGCAGCATCAACGAGTCTGGTAAGTGCTGCCTGCAGCTCTCAGGAGCGCTCGGCCCCATGCTGAGCGATCCTACCTTCGAGAACGAAAATGGCTCCCTTCCCCTTCAAAAGGGAAACGAAGAGTCGAACATTTCGGTCTACGAAGACGGAGCTCTTCTCATGCTCGAACGCTGGAAGTACGGCGAAATCGCTTTTCTTCTTTCATATACGCGGTAGGTCGCCCTGCTAAGCGCGACCAAAGTTCTTGCGTAAGCCGATTCCCCTGGAATCGGCTGCGCTCTAAAAAACTTCTGGAATTTCCAGAAGTTTTTTAGTTGCTACGTTTTGTAATACTCTACTTATTCTGTAGGAATCACAATAATATGTCCTTTATATGGAGTCCACGCAAAATCAAACCCACATTCATCATCTTTTTCACCCGTAACAGAATCTATAGCATCACTATACAACCCCTGATAAACTCCAGTACTCAAAGTCCCATTACACCATCCCCAATTATCCAATAGCTGAACTTTTGGTTTAAAGATACAAATTGATGAACCAGTATATCCAAGTTTAGAAACTTCATCCCATACATCGGCTGGAACTGGTTGTGGATTATCTCCATTTGTAAATGCTGATCCAAAGGCAGCGGTGTAATCTTCTTCTAACGCAATATCTGCATCTGAACATGAGTATGCATGTACAAACTCAAAGTATCCTTCTTCACATGCACGTGGAGTATCACCAAAATGCAGTCAATCGCTACCGGCACCATCTGACCGG
>CAZHXK010000081.1:0-506 GCA_964536565.1 uncultured Gammaproteobacteria bacterium | reverse complement strand
ACCAAAAGCTGTGGCAGATTCCTCTGAATCAGCACATTCGGGTTTTCTATTTTTGTATTGTCCGTATCTATTTTTATTTGTGATTCGTCCATCACCCCAATCTACCATTACACGTTTAAGAGGCATGTGGTTATCATCTGCTTCACCAAAGAAGTTTACTTTTGCATTAAACGAAGCAACTCCAATAAGTGGTGTTTTCTTAACATCATTTTGATCACCATTTCTTTGGTTAACAGTAATCGTATTCATTGCATCCTGATTACACACAGCAGCTTCTGAAACGTTTCCGAAACAGTAAGGAACGTGCAATCCATATACCTTAGGAGCGTCGTTCGAGTCAGCATTTCCAGAAAAATCATACGGAGCTCCTGAGATCTGATAAGGATTATCATCTCCAAAAGATTTGTCGTATTTAATTCCCCATTCAGCACCTTTATTCTCAAATACATATGTCTTAAATGAAGCATTAAATAATTGTCCCCAATACGCCTCCCCATCTATAGGAT
>CAZHXK010000080.1:0-1835 GCA_964536565.1 uncultured Gammaproteobacteria bacterium | reverse complement strand
AGAGTATATAGAGGTGTGCACGTGCATCACCATCTTTAGTAAGAGGTCGACAATATTTCTGTTCAGCCAAGACCGTCGATGTCGTTGGCGCCATATCAATGAGCCCCTTACATCGAGAGTCCCAACCCTCAACTAACACTCGTACATTAATCAGCGTGTCAATAATTCCTTCCTCAAACCACCCGAGTGCGTCGATGCGCTCCTGTTCAGGTGTAGAAGAGAGAATCAAATAAGGTTCTGGTGCGTCTTCTGGCTTATGAGCCACAAAATACCGATACAACTCATACGCCTGCTGGTGGGAACCACAACACAACAACGTTGCGAGATCTCTACAGTCCTTTCCATAACGGATCGCGCGAGCTGTCTCAAAGAAAGGAGCTCCAGACATAACAGCACTCAGCACCTCCTCGTCATAGTCGCCAGACACAAGCTGCACAGCAGACGCATCTTCATCAACTTCAGCAACAACCGTACGCATCGGCGCAAGCAACTCAAGATCCAACGCCTCGCGTAATGTAACCTCATGAATCAAGTACGGAAAGAAACGACGAAGAGAGCGCTTCTCACTGTAATCCGGAGTCGCAGACATCGCAATGCGCAACGCATGTACATCGAATACTTCATCCAACATACTGAGACGCTGATGCGTCATCGAATGATGACCTTCATCCGCCCATACAAGCGCTGATGAAGATATTTCACTCGGAATCGTACCCATCTTATGATGGTACTGAAGCATAGCGTACGTTGTAACATTGATGCCACCCCGCACGAGATTCTTTTTGCTGCCATAGAAGCATCCAATACGAGCACCAGGCAACTGATCTTGAAGCTTCTGAGCTGCTCCTGTTACAAGCGCTCGCGTCGGTACAATGTACGTAGAATTCAGACCAGTCCCAGCGATAATCTGGCCAGCGATGACTGTTTTACCAGTCCGCGGGGGCAACACAATTCGTGACATCGGCACACCAGCTGCAAACTCACCACCCAACACACGCCGCACATACTCACGAAAATCTTCGAAGACCCCAGCTTGATCCAGCCGCAAAATATAGACCGAACCCCACACCTTCGATTGCCCTTCCAAATCACCGAGTCGCTCATAAGCATCCCTCAATCGGCTGTCCATTGATGCGAGCGAGTGATCTAGTGCAATAGGATTAGGTCTTTTACCTACGACACGCCTCTGACCTTTTCTTCTTCTTATAACTGTCATTGTAATGAACCTCCTCACGGCTACATCCCAGCATGTCAGCATATTATGAGTTTGTCAATACAAAAAGCCCCCTTACGGAGGCCTCACTGAAAATTACACTTACAACGTCTACTAACTTCTCCTCGACTTAGACAACGTCTTCTCCTTCAGGCGAACCAACTGCCGCTCCATTTCATCCTTAACTTTCTCAATAGACTTATATAAATCCGGTGTCGTCTTTTCAACACGAAGTAGCCGCGATCCTAAATCAAACATCAATTCACATCGAAATACCTCGCCTTTCTTATGGTGCTCTCCAGCCACTTTCTCAAGTTCTACAAACGCAATCGGATTCGTGGGCGAATGCGGCACATTCATAAAACGATCGAGCATGTTCATCTTAGCTTGAACACGTTCACGAATAGCGTCTGTCAGTTCGACGCTTGTTGCCTTGATCTCAGTGCGCATACGCTCTGGATTACGTAGTTATGAATAGAATCCACTAAAGCAATTCCACTATTCAATATACTGCACTTCTTCGTGTAGTTCAACACCAAATTTTTCCGATACCTTCTGCTTAACTTCTGCCACGCATGCACGAACATCTGCAGCGGTCGCATCACCCTCATTAACAACAAAA
>CAZHXK010000079.1:0-2117 GCA_964536565.1 uncultured Gammaproteobacteria bacterium | reverse complement strand
AATGTCTCATCTCGAATTCTCCATGTCAAAGATCCGCTATATTCACTATATAGGGTCTAGATGCACTCATGCAAATTATTCACAGACGATTACTGATAAATGTGCTAACATAAACATTCATATGAAGAAACGACAAAAGAGAATTTTTAAGATTATTTTCGTGACGGTTAGTACCGTCGCGCTTGTTGGTGTCACGATTTTACCTGCGTTTATCAATTATGCTCCGGTTAGTGGGCACGGTTTCTAGTAATGACATCTTTTGAACTACAGCGATGGCGTGTACTGGAGGGTGCGCCGGATAGTTTTGTGTCCGAGCATCCCGGTTTCCATCGGGCGTTATTGGATGTACTTTGGAATCGAAATTTGCGCACACCCGCAGACATAGAACAATTCCTGTCCCCTTCTTTGGATCAGATGCATGATCCTTTTTTGTTTGCTGACATGACGAAATCGTGTGAGCGCATTTTTCAGGCCATCGAGAATAAAGAACTTATCATGATTCATGGCGATTATGATGCAGATGGGATCGGCGGCTCTGTCATCCTGATTGAAACACTTGTGGCTCTCGGTGCGGAAGTACACGTCTTTTTACCTCATCGAGATGGTGACGGATATGGCATGAGTATGCATACTGCCGAGAAGTTTGTTGCTGATGAGGCCAAGGTCGTTATTACTTGCGATTGTGGAATCTCAAACATCACCGAAACAAAGTATCTTCAAGACAATAATATTGATGTCATCATCACCGATCATCATCAATTCAAAGATGAATTACCACCATCATTCGCCACACTTCACCCCAAGCTTCCTGATGAACCGTACCCAGATGAATCGCTCGCCGGTGGAGGTGTTGCCTTTAAATTTGCACACGGACTACTCATGCACGCAGACAAACACGACCATCAACCTAGACCCGCATCCGTTGAGCACTTTTTGTATTCAATGTTAGATGTTGCTGCAATGTCGACAATCGCTGACATGGTTCCTCTTCTTGGCGAGTCTCGTTTGATAGCAAAGTTTGGTATTGAACAACTCACTCACACATCTCGTTTAGGATTCGAAATTCTACTGGGCGATAAGAAAAACGATGACACACATAACGCCAAAACCTTTTCATTTGGTATTGGTCCCAAAATTAATGCTCCGGGCCGGATGGGTAGCCCGCAGATTGCCTTTGATTTAGTTCGTGCCAACGACACCGAGCGTGCAAAAGAACTCTTATTCGAGATTAATAAAATCAACCGACAGCGTCAGGCAGCAACCAAAGAAGCGCTCACAACAGCCAAAGAACAAGTCGAAAGTGAGACTCAAAAGAACAATCCCATTCTGTTTGCTTACAACGATGATTGGCCAAGCGGAATCGTCGGCTTGATTGCGGGACGACTCAAGGACGCCTACGATAAGCCAGCTCTGGTTATGTCTAGTAGGAACGGAGGCATTGTAGGTTCTGGAAGAAGTACCGATGACGTAAACATCGTGCAAGCGTTAGATGAGGTGTCTGAGTATCTCGAGAAGTATGGGGGTCACCCCCAAGCATGTGGATTTTCTCTCAAGCACCCAAGTCTCCTTCCTTACTTTGAAGAGGAGCTCGTGCGCGTGATTTCAAGCACAGAACATGGCAGCAGCGGCAGCGAAACAGTTCTTGATGCCGAATTGCCTCTGTCTGAAATCTCATGGGAACTTGTGCGAGATCTTCAGAAGATGGAGCCACATGGCATGAAGCAGGAAAAGCCAATTTTTGTAGCACGTAACCTCGAAATTAAACAGGCCAATGTAGTTGGATCCACAGGAAAAACCATTATCATGAACTTGGTTGATGAGCATGGCGTCAGCATGAAATTTGTCGGCTTTGGTAAATCTGATTATGTGACACAGTTTAATTTAGGTGATCATGTTGATGTGGCATATCAGCTTGGCATCAATGCATTCAACGGGAGGCACGAAATTCAATGCAGTCTTGTTGATATGATGCGCAGCGGTGTATAATACGAACGTATGAAAAAATTGATTACATATACAGATGGTGGCGCCCGAGGGAACCCAGGCCCCGCAGCAACACGCGATGTGATAAAAGATGAGGATGGGAATACGCTTGAGGCATTTGGTGAATATATTGG
>CAZHXK010000078.1:0-2507 GCA_964536565.1 uncultured Gammaproteobacteria bacterium | reverse complement strand
TCGGTTTACTTGTGGGAGTCCACCATCAATCAGCAAGAGTTCCGGGCGCTCCCAACCGTCATGCGAAAAACGACGACGCATCACTTCCTCGAGCATCCCCACATCATTTGAACCCTTCACTGTTTTAATCGTGAACTTTCTGTACTCCTGTTTTTCAGGATGACCACCAACCGCAACCACCATAGAACCGACCGCATGCTCACCGGAAATATTTGAAATATCGTACCCCTCAATTCGTCCAAACACATCTATACCAATTTCAGCACGCTTGAAGCCGTGCCGCTCAGCCCCGAGAACTGCAATATCATGAATATGTTCCAACGATGAGACTTGATTCCGCAATTCTCCTGCCAATTCAAAATCCATAGCCTCTGAGGCCTTTTTCATGTCCTTTTTTAAATCCAGAATTACTTCTTTCTTTTTACCTTGAAAAAACTTAATGAGATGACGAATTGATTTTCGGTATGGACGTTTCTTGATCTCTCCTGTACACACACCCGAGCACAACCCTATCCCTCTATAAAAACAAGCACGTCCCTTCTCACCTTCTTTCGGTGGTTTACAGCTACTAAACTTAAAAATCTTTCGAATGATTTTGAGTGCGTTTCGAATTGATGTCGCTTGCGTGTATGGACCGAACAACGACACAAAATCTTTCTTTTCATCATACTCCCCATCCTCTAATTGCTTTCCCCGAATTAACAACACTTTTGGAAAATCGTCACGTGTCACTCCAACGTATAAAAAGCTTCGTCCGTCTTTTCCCAACACGTTGTACTTCGGCCAGTACTTTTTAATGAGCACAGCCTCAAGCATGAGTGCTTCGATCACCGTTTCTGTTTTAACCGCATCAATGTTCACAATCTGATCAATAGCATCCTCAATAGGTCGTGTTACTCTTGATTTCCCCTTTTGAAAATACGAAGACACACGAGTTTTTAAAACCGTTGCCTTCCCCACATATAATACACTCCCCTTCGCCCCACGAAAAAGATACACACCTGGGGTGCGCGGGAGGTTTGCTATTTGTTTTTCTAGTGTGTCTGTCATAGACTGAGGATACGATATTAATCGTTTTATTTCAATTATGAAACCACGAATAGACATGCTGGGGATTATCACATCTCAACTTCCTGCCATGCGGGATTTTTATAAAGATGTGCTTGGTTTCAAGATTAAGCTCGAGATGGAGCATTTTGTAGAGTTTGAGAACGAAGGAGTACGTTTTGCGCTATCAACCAGCGACGTAATGGCGATGGCGACTGGGCGGGAAAGCTATAAGGAAAAGAAACAGGGGCATGCATTAGAAATGGCTTTTAGAGCAGACTCACCTGACGATGTTGATATCACATATGCTGAGCTGATTGAAAAAGGCGCAGTACCAATTAAGCCGCCGGCAGATATGCCATGGAATCAGCGAACCGGTTTTTTCGCAGATCCAGATGGTCATATTCATGAGGTTTTTTGTGATATTCCGGTCGCTCCAGAAGCAACAGCGGATATGATTACTTAGTCTATTGCGGTATAATTATACGCATGACCACACACAATCACCTCACACCTGAAGAAGCCGATGTCATCGATAACAAAGGTACTGAAGCTCCATATTCTGGAGTGTATTATCAGCATGATGAAAAAGGTGTATATAAGTGTAAGAAGTGTAATGCGGAATTGTATCGCTCAGATCAGAAATTCGATGCGGGTTGCGGATGGCCAAGTTTTGATGATGAAATAGAAGGCGCAATCAAACGTAGCCCCGATACATTCGGACGAACAGAGGTTTCATGTGCCAACTGTGGCGGACATCTAGGACACGTGTTTGAAGGAGAAGGTCTTACGCCAAAAAATATTCGACATTGCGTGAATTCAATATCTCTTAATTTTGAAAAAAATAGTGATACGCATTCGTATCACTTAACTTAAACTAGGGATCCATTCTGGTTTTACTATCCGTTCCACCCAAGCGCAGCTGTCCCGGCTTCAGGGTTCGATGCACGCCAGACTCCTCTACTTTAATGTCGCGTGATATATGTATGTGCTCGGATTTTACACCCGCCGCTCGCAACACCCCAATAATCCTATCGGGATTGTACTCATCACCAACCAAAACCATTCTCCACACCTTAGTATCTGACATCTGTTTCTCCTTTTACTTTAAACGAAGTGTGGCACTAAATTTTATTTTCGTCAAGCATCCTTATTGCTTCAGTATTCATTTCATATGAAACCAAAAAAACAATTAAAAAGGACTAACACAACTTGAAAAAATTACGCATGCTGTAGTGGCGTTGCATCGTCGCAATAAACGTGTTGAGGCCGACAAAGCATGGGAAACGAGTTAGACTCGACGAATCCTTATAGCCATACTCACGTATTTCGTAGTTGTGGTTTTTTATTGTCGCACAACTGCCAAACCCTTTTGTGAATGTATTGGTTCCAGCAGGAGCGTTTGTCCTCTCGACATTATCTATACCTCTATTTAGAACATTATGGCTCAAGAGCAAACG
>CAZHXK010000077.1:0-2803 GCA_964536565.1 uncultured Gammaproteobacteria bacterium | reverse complement strand
AGTATCCCCATTGGTATGCTGTGTGTTTCCCCAGTCGAGAATAATGTCATCACAAAAGTATTGGTGAGTACGCAGCATGAGGAGGGTGTATCTCAAGAACACATCAGATCAGAACTTATTGAAAAACTCATCACGCCGATAGTTGGTGGTGGGGTGGAAGTGTTCGTAAATCCAACAGGAGTTTTTGTGAAAGGAGGGTTCGAGGCGGATGCGGGGTTAACGGGAAGAAAAATTATGGTCGATACGTATGGAGGGTTGGCGCCTCATGGTGGTGGGGCATTCTCCGGGAAAGATGCGACTAAAGTCGATCGATCTGCAGCGTATATGTCACGCTTTGTTGCGAAGCAGTTGGTGTCGCGAGGTATCGCAAAAGAAGCGTTTGTGTCTGTTGCATATGCTATCGGAAAATCGGAACCACTGATGGTAGAAGTTCTAAATGAAAATGGATTATCAATAAAAGAACATGCATCTGAATTTGATTTCAGACCTGCGGCAGTTATTGAACGACTCGACTTGCGAAAATCAATATTCAGACAGACGGCATCGTATGGACATTTTTCTCATGCTAGTGTGCCGTGGGAGCAGGTAGTAAAGAAGTCTGTGTTGACACATGCGTGATTCGTTGTACAATAACGACATCTCAAAAATTGGAGGATAAGACATGGGTAGTTCGTATGAGCATATCTGCGTCGCGCTCGACGTAGATAATCCTGGCGACGCAATTACGTTCGTAAACAAGATACGTGAATTTCCGATCTGGGTTAAGGTTGGGATTACGCTGTGGAATATGAGGGGTGGAGGGTATGGGTTGGTAGAGCAGCTTCTGTCAATCAATCCAAACCTAAAAATCTTCCTGGATTTGAAGCTCAACGACATTCCATTTCAGATGCAAGGGGCACTGCGTGCACTTGAAGGTTTGGGTGTGAAGTACGTCTCAATTCACGGCGGAAGTGGCGCTCGTCATATTCATGAGTGTGTGCCGGTAGCGAATGAGTTGGGGATTGGATTGCTTGCGATTACGGTGCTCACAAGTATCTCTGAGAAAGAGAACAAGCAGAGTGGAGCAAAGCAAGGGGTCAAGCAGACCGTTATCAAGCGAGCAAAGTTTTCCGCGCGCGCCGGAGCTGCGGGGATTGTCTCTTCAGCGCTTGAGGTGCATGAACTGCAATTCCTCAAGGAGGAATATCCTAACCTCAAGCTAGTCACACCAGCTGTGCGCCCCTGGCCTTCAGACGATGATCAGCGACGATCGATGCATCCAGTGGATGCCATTCGTGCAGGATCAGATATGCTTGTTATCGGTCGTCCAATACGGAATCCACCAGAAAGCATTGGGTCTCCAATCAGCGCGCTTCACGCCATTGCGGCGATGGTGAATCCATATGTAACGGATGTAATGATGTAGATGAGTTGAATGGGTCGGACTACACGTCCGGCTTTTTTATTTTGCATGGGTTCAGAAAAAGAATAAAACAGGGTACAATAAAAAACTACTTATCACTCTGTGTAATATGAAACATGAAGCAATGTTTGGGGCTGGATGCTTTTGGGGGATTGAGGAGAAACTACGAATTACAGAAGGAGTGTTATCAACAGAAGTTGGATATGCAGGCGGGCACGTAGAAAATCCGACCGATCAGCTGGTGCATGATGCAGATACAGGACATACAGAAGTTGTGCGTATCTCATTTGATCCTGCAAAAATCACCTACGATAAACTCCTGGATATTTTTTGGAAAAGTAATGATCCAACGCAAGTAAACAGAGAAGGACCAAACATAGGATTTCAATATCGCAGCGTTATTTTCTTTTTTAATGATGAGCAAAAGACTGCGGCTGAAAAATCAAAAGAAGCATTAGAAAAATCTGGTGAATATGATAAACCGATTGCAACTGCGATTGAGCCGGTCAGGACGTACTATAAAGCAGAAGATTACCATCAAAAATACTTGAGCAAACGCGGACTAAAAGTGTGTCCGTGGAAATAAAAAAGGCCGCCGTAGCAGCCACTCTTCTAGATGTTGAGGATATACCCGTTAGGAACTTCACCAGTCGGTGTATCGTCCTCGAGGATATCAGTCATGCTTAGTTCACCAGCCTGCTCATACGTAAGCGAAACCTTTACGAGTTTCATGTTGGGCGGCATCTTCGTCCATCTCGACCAACAGCCCATCACTCGATGAATGTGAAAGTTTTTGTCGAGCTGGAGTGCGCCGAAACGATCAAAGAGTTGTTCAACGAAAACGCGAGCGTATTCATGCAGGACGATTCCTGCGCTGGAATCACGAAGTTGGCATGCTGGATACGAGAATTCCTCCAACCATAAGTGCTCGACTCGAACAACTTGAGTTTCACCTTTGTGATGTACGGTGACATCCAGGTGATCAAAGTCAGGACGATCATCAGTAGTCAGTTCATCATAAGGGATGCGATGAATGCTCGAAACAAACGGCTTCGTACCGAGTAGCTTGAGGTCTTCGTGCGTGTCGATGGAAAGACTGTCGCTAACACGAAACAGTGCTTCTGTCTGAGACATGGGAGAGGCTGGATCTTTCATCCAGATGACTCCTCCTGCCTTCTGAGCGCCACCTTTGCAGAACGTTTCTATGAGTGTGTGAAGGTTGACCTGACCAAACCTACCATGTGATGTGATAACCTCAGGAATCCTCATTCTATCCTCGCATGTGTTTATGTAAAAGACTGAATAAAACCTACCATGAAAACAGGGATTTGTCAATGGGAAGTGTGTGTCCGGTCTTTCATGCATAGTAAATTCATCTTTCTGGACTACGCGCCTGAAAGA
>CAZHXK010000076.1:0-2905 GCA_964536565.1 uncultured Gammaproteobacteria bacterium | reverse complement strand
AGCTTCGGGATGTATGTGCGGCTAAGCTGCAGTATTTCTTGCTCTTTCAAGACAACTTGTTTTAATGTGGTAGTTACCTCATTGTCTGATTGGACATGAGGTTTTTTGTTTGTGTATTTTTCTTACGAAGTTGGTGTGATATACTTGGGGGGATATGGAGGGACATCGTCGTCAAAATCGAGCCAATAGCTCTAGCTTATTTGTAGCTGGATTTGTTTTTGTGTTGCTGGCCGGTGTCAGTATTTTTTTATTTTTTTACACCCGTAGTACATCGTTACATGATGCAGAGGTTGCGTTCGAGTTGGCGGCATCTGACACGGCTACGCGCGTAGAGAATCGTTTGGGGGATTATCTTGATTTGCTCGTTAACTTGCGTGCTTTATTTGCTGCAAGTGATGACGTTCGTCGCGATGAGTTTGCTGCGTACGTTGGTTCTCTTGAAGTAAATGAACGTCTTCATGGAGTGCAGGCGATTGAGTTTGTGAGTGTTGTTGATGGGTTGGAGCGTGATGATTTTATTGCTTCAGTGTGATCTGATACGTCACTGACATCAGAAGGATATGCCGATTTTGATATTTTGCCTGAGGGTGAGCGAGGTGAATATTTTGTTGTAAATTTTGTGGAGCCTTTTCAGGGAAATGAGGGTGCTTTTGGTTTTGATTTGGGATCGAATGATGCACGCCTCGCTGCTTTGGCGAGAGCTAGGGACTCTGGTGATCCAGTAACAACAGCACCAATCACACTTGCGCAAGAGACGGGGCAGCAGTCAGGCTTCTTGATTTTGCTGCCCGTGTATGAAAACGGTGAGCCTGTATATGCTATAGAGCAGCGACGGAAAGCTTTGAAAGGTTTCGTATTGGTAGTTTTTCGATCGAGTGATTTATTTTCATCTGTACTTTCAAGTATTTCATCTTTTAAAAACTAAATTAATACGATCACGTCATCTGGATCCTGTGTTTGATACAAAACGTGCGTCGTTCATAAGTTTAAAAACCATGATGGGTGGGTTTAAGAAAAAGGGGAGCCGTACTCGCAATGATGATGAGACTGCGGAATTGGAAGTTCCTGCAAAAAGTAAGACGATGTTGTTACTTACAGTCTTGGTTGTTGCGTTGATGTTATTAGGTGGTGTATGGTGGTATCAAAATCGAGATGACGGTTCTGAGGAAGATCGTGTTGCATCTGTGTATATACATGAGACGACGCTGGTAGTATCAGCTGAACTGGCAACGAGTGATGAAAAATATGCACCGGATATAATTTCTGGCCGGTTGATTGAGAATAGTGTTCAGGAGGCACTGAATTATGGTAATGCGGTTTCTCAGTCACGTGAGTTGGCGACAGGGAAGGTGCGTAAAGATGAATCGTTATGGCCGGTGCCCATGCAACGAAAAGACGAGGTGTATCCGATTCGCTTTAGATGGTTTGCATATAATCAGTCTGAGTTTGATCGTTTATTTAAGAAAGGGATCGATGCGCGTAATGATGCTTCCGTTGATTATATTATCAAGACGGTACTTCCGACTCGATGGGAATTTACAGATGATGTTGAGGTTTTGAAAGTTGAAGCGCACATAACTGTTGCTGCACAGAATGTATTTGTTGATGGTCAGGTGATCGAGCCTGAAGTGACAATAGAGATTGATAATTCAGATGTTGAGTAGTGTTAGAAATTGTAAATTAGTGATATACTAGAGAACTAAATGTAACATACATATGTCATATAAATTTGAGTCTCAGAAGGGTTTTACGCTCATTGAGCTGTTGATCGTTATTGCGATTATTGCGATTCTAGCTGCTGTGGTATTTGTGGCTCTTGATCCGCTCACACGTTTTAAGGATGCGCGTGATTCACAGCGATATACAGACACAACTCAAATTTTGCAGGCGGTGAAGTTGTACCAGGTTGATAATGGTGGGGCGTTACCTCCAAATGTGTATGACATGACAACGGGAACGGTATACATGATTGGCACAGCGACAAGTGCGTGTGATGATCAGAATAGTGTATGTGATACAGCGGTTGGCGGTGATTCGTTGTGTGTTGATCTTGGTGAAATTGTAAGTGCGGGGTACTTGCCGTCAGTTCCTGGAAGTCCTGATGGAGGCGGGGCATGGTCGACGTCAATATCTGGATATACTATGCAGAAGTCTGCCACAGGAACACTCACGGTTCGATCATGTGAGTCTGAGAATGCTGCAGAGATTTTAGTAGCTCAGTAATAGGGTGTAGGGATGAGGGTAAAGGGTGTAGAAAAAGAACGTCATGCGTTCTTTTTTTGTTTTGTGTATGATATAATGTTTACAAGAAATGAATATGAAAGAAATGTCATTACGTAATCAAAAAGGGTTTACCTTAATCGAGCTTCTTATTGTTGTTGCGATCATTGCAATTCTTGCTGCTGTTGTATTTGCAGCACTCGATCCACTTCGTCGTTTTCAGGATTCACGAGATTCATCTCGTTGGCATGATGTGACTGAGTTGTCATCTGCTATTCAGGTACATCAAATTGATAATGGAGGATACTATGCAACCTCGGTTCGTAATATGACGACATCGTCTGTGTATATGATTGGTGAGGGAACGAGCGGATGTGATGATTTCAATAATTATTGTGATGAGCCGGTTGATGGAGATAGTTTGTGTATTCAGTTGTTGGAGTATACGACGCTCGGTTATATTGGTGTAATTCCGGAAAGTCCTGATGGAAATCAGGCATGGAATTCATTTTACTCAGGTTATACATTGGAGAAAACATATAATGGAGGAATTAAAGTTCGGTCGTGTGAGTCGGAGAATAGTGAAGAAATTATTGTGACAAAATAGGTATGAGAGAACGGTTGGAATCATCTGCTGATGTTGTGGACTACAAAAATGCGGAAGTCATTAATGATATTTTGATTG
>CAZHXK010000075.1:0-3273 GCA_964536565.1 uncultured Gammaproteobacteria bacterium | reverse complement strand
CTGTTATGCAACAAACCCAGTACCACATAAAAACAGACCAGTTTGAGGGGCCATTCGCGCTTCTTTTGGAATTGATAGAGTCAGAAAAACTAAACATTACTGAGATTTCTTTATCAACGGTTACACATCAATTTTTAGAATATATTGCAACGCATGACGAGTTACCTGCGCAAGAACTCGCGGATTTTCTATTGGTGGCATCCCGTCTTTTATACATCAAGTCTAAGGCAGTACTTCCACAGATCGGTCCAGATGACGAGGATGATGGTCCATCACTTGAGTCACAGCTGCGCATGTATAAGGCATATGTACACGCAGCTCAGGAAATTGATAAACGAGTGCTCAATACACAGACGCTCTTTTTTGGTAAAATAAAAGGCCCTGAACTAGCTGCGGGATTTTATCCACCTGAAAGTCTAAAGGTGAGTGATCTAAAGGAGGTGATGGAGCGGATACTTACAAAATTGGAGCCGTTATTGTCACTTCCAAAGGTACAGATTGAACGAGTGGTATCCATAAACGAAAAGATTGAAACCATTAAGCATCAGTTGACGCAGGGTATACAGATGTCGTTTGCAGACGTATTGGATCAGGGGACGAAAGTAGATAAAATTGTGAGCTTTTTGGCGCTACTTGAGTTAGTAAAGAGTAGATCGATTGATGTGAAGCAACACTCATTATTTGAAGATATGATTATTGAAAAGGCAGTTGTATGAACACAAATGTGACACTCATTGAATCGCTATTGTTTATCGCAGGTTCAGATATGAGTATAAAAAAGATGGCCGGAATTACTGAAATGAAAGAAGAGGTTATTGAAAAATGTTTGAGTACGCTTGAGGAAAAATATAACGACACGAGTGGAGTTGTGCTCATGCGTGTTGGTTCAAAAGTACGACTTGCGACGAACCCGCACATTGCTCCAAAAATTGCAGAGTTCATGAACAGTGAGGTCACAGGAGACCTTACTAAGCCGCAGCTTGAGACACTTACGATTATTGCATATCGAGGTCCAATTATTAAACCAGAAGTAGAGATGATTCGTGGGGTCAACTGTACGGTGATTTTACGGAACCTGATGATGCGAGGATTGGTTGAAGAAGTACCGGGTAATATAGAACCTCGCTTTCAGGTGACGATGGAATTCCTCAGATACTTGGGTGTAGCACATGCACAAGCACTTCCAGATTACGAAAAACTCGCCTCTGATGATTTGATTGAACGTTTACAAGAAGCTACAACTCCAACTACATGATTGAATTAGTTTTATCAGTATTAACGGCAATTGGTTCTACGCTTGGTATCGTTGATGAGCCGCACATAAGTCAGCCTCTGTATGCCACGCCGGTGGCCTTTGCTGCTGATGCACAAACCATTTCTCGTGTTCGTGGATTACCGCAATCTGCCGACAGGGAAGTGATATTAATAAAAGATGTTCGTCTCCCACTAGAGGATATAAATGCACAATCTGCAATGGTTGTGGATGATGCGTCTCAGACGATCATGTATGAATACAATGCGGATGTCGTTCTGCCATACGCGAGTCTTACGAAACTTGCGACTGCACTTACATTTGTTGGAACTGAGGTTGATTTAGACTCAGAAATAGAAATTATCGAAGACGATGTTATCGAGGATCGATCTGCTATTCAAGCTGGGGATGTGTTAACTCATAGGGATTTATTGGGTCTCGCGCTTGTGGGATCATCAAACTCAGCAGCTCATACACTCATGCGTGCCTCTGGTTTTACATCGGAATATTTCATCGGACGCATGAATCAGGTCACTCAAGAACTCGGACTTTCAAATTCTAGATTTGTTGGACCTACTGGGTTAGACTCAGGAAATACAGGGACAGCACGAGATGCATACAAGTTGTTGCAAGCTGCACTGGATCATAAAGACCTGAGGGATGTGCTTGGAAAATCCGAGTACGTATTCTCAAACGGCACAGCAACAAAAAAAGTATTTTCAACAAATGCATTTAAAATCGGCGTTCTTCCGTTCGAGGGCGATACGATCATCGGCGCGAAGACGGGGTACATCCCTGCAGCTGGTTTTCATTTTGCAATGGAAGCGGTCGATAACAACGGCGATATTCGTCAGGTAATAGTCATGGGCGCACCAGACCACTACGCTCGATTTACAGAAGCCGAGCGGTTACTGCTCTGGGCTGAAACACCTAACAAAGAATAGTATATGGAATTTTGGACATCACTCGCACCTCAGATAAAAATATTTGTTCTAGCTATGTTGCCGATTGCGGAAGTTCGGTTGGCGATACCAGTTGGGCTAACTGTATATGGGCAGTCTGTTGTGACAACGTTTATATTCGCAGCAGCCGGAAATATTGCTGCGGCCAGTATTGTATTTATAGGTTTTCATACATTCGCCGACACAATCATTCAAAAAATTCCAAAGATAGGAAACTTACTCGAAAAATATTTGGATAGAGCACGACGCGTGTTCACGGGGAAGTATAAGCACTGGGGAGTCGTGGGATTGGTATTATTTGTCGGTATTCCATTACCAATGACAGGTGGTTGGACGGGGGCGGCAGCGGCATATGTATTCGGATTTGAAAAAAAGAAATCATTACTTGCGCTGATGACGGGTGTATTACTCGCATCGATAGTAATGACGTTAGGTACGACAGGTGTTGAGTGGCTGATTAATCTTTTCTAAGTTAGTCAAAACAAAAAAATGGCGTGAGCCATTTTTTTAGTACGCGTGTGAGAATTCTAGACGATCACTCCGACCAGCCATGCAAGTAAAAAAGCTTGCATCACCAAACCATGTTTCAGGGACATGTCTCTTTTTCTATCGACAAAGTAATTATGAAAGAAAAAATGCACCTTATGAAACCACTCCAGCCATGGATGCTTATAGATTTCAAGTAAGCCAACCAAGAGGTCGGGAAGTACTGAACCAACTAATCCCCATGCCACGATCGTAGCATCAATATTGGGTACATACGCAAAAATCCAGGCCACTAAAATAACTGCAGCAAGTGCATCAAAACTCACCTTAGCAAGTGCCTGCTTTACCTTCTGTTTGCTCTTGTATTGCTTGTAGAGGTGCGCATCCCCATGAGGTATCATATCTATCAGTAAATGGGACGCAAAGCCAAGCACAAAGGCCCAGAAGGCTGTTGGGCTACTCTGAGCTACGACAGCTCCTACGGCGACGTGTGTTGCTATTAACATGAGGCCTATTATAGCAGATTTTTGGGGAAAAAGCAGGTGTGGACGGGCAAATTGGCAAAATAGACAC
>CAZHXK010000074.1:0-3370 GCA_964536565.1 uncultured Gammaproteobacteria bacterium | reverse complement strand
TAAGACTATTGTGATGGTGGGAAATGATGATACCTTTGCGCGCGTGATTTCTCGTGCGGCTGACATTAAGGGATTAACATTTGGTTTTTTGCCGGTCGGTGAAAATAATACGGTTTCAGAATTACTTGGTATTCCAGATGGCATTAAAGCCTGTGACGTATTAGCTCGGCGACGAGTTGAGAAACTGGATGTTGGTACATTCAATGATCGATTCTTTTTTCGACGAATATCAATGGTTGGAAACCAGTTCGATTTAGTATGTGAAGGCAAGTACGCCATTGGCCCACAAGGAAAGGAATCTCAGGTAGAGATTTGTAACCTTGGTGTGCCGTCCTGGATGAATCAGCCGACACCTGGTATGCTGCGTCCGCAAGATGGTAAGTTCACCATGTTCATGCGACCATCTAAAAAGTCGCTGTTCGGTGTGAAGCATCTAAAGCCAAGCATGATTCAAGTCAAAAAGATTCAGGCAAAGTTTGCTCGGCCAGTTGTCGTTTCTGTGGATGGTGTGGTGAGTAAAGAAAAGCACATGGAAGTGACGGTGAGCAGAAAGAAATTTAAAATCATTGTAGGGAAGGATAGAAAGTTTTAAAGTTGAGAGGTCTACGTGCGCGGGTGGTGGAATTGGTAGACACGCAAGCTTGAGGGGCTTGTGGTCATTGCGACCGTGGAGGTTCAAGTCCTCTTCCGCGCATATCAGAAGACAGGGTAACTCCCTGTTTTTTGTATTGACAATATGCGAGAGGTTGGTAATATAAGCCCAGTTCTTTGGGGGATACATGAAGAAGTCGAACATACTGTTATTTTTTTGCGAACTGTTGTGTCTGTGTCTATTGGCGAATATCTTGGTGGAAGTAACCGTGCGTGATCATAGTGTGGTGATGACTACCATACTACAGGTGGTTGTGATGCTTCTCGTTATCGGTATACTCCTGACTATGGGCATGAGGCTGGATCAGTCAGCTATGTTTAAGCGGAATATCATCCTGATGTCGATCCTGATAATCTTTTTGAGTATCAGGTGGAAGGGATTAGTCGTAGGACCGCAAAGCCACGCAATATCATAATTGAGAAAATCGAGCAGTATCAGCGTGGCATGAGTGTATCCGTACCAAAGCAGTATAGGACGCGGTCAGGTGCATGCTTTATTCATGAGTTCCTCGATCGAACGGTTACGACGCTGTGGGAGTACTTGTGTCTACGAGAGGCTGCGCTACATGATCGTCAGACAATTGCGGTTCTCACTCAGTTCCGTGAGAATGGATGCAGTCCGCAGCGCAAGCTCATGATCATTGGGCATCCAACAACAGACTTCATTGAGCGATTCAAAGCGAGTCATGATTTATATCCTAATGTGAAAGGTAGATTCGGTGTTCCTCTTCGTGGTTACGCTGGAGGATATCCAGAAACAACACGACGGCATGGAACACTGCGTGTGGGGCGTGGTGAAGCATATGAAGCCGTTGCGACACACCTTCTCGGTGACGACTTTGTGGTCGTGCGAATGAAGGAACAGTATTTGTACATCGGAGTCGAAATTAAGCTACCGTTACATTGTATAAACAATACGTTCAAGGCTTGGACATTCTCAGTTGATGAATCAATAGAATAATTGCATGAGGCTACGGCCTCTTTTTTCTTACACGCAGGGTCTTGACAAGATATATGTAGTCCGGTACGGTATGTCAGTGGTCTAAAAAATCACATCTAAAGGCCTGTCTCACATTACCTGTTTTGCCAGAATCTCCATTTTTAGGCTAGATCAATCAAAAATTTCTTTAGCTGAGCTTCGGCTCAACCGCAGAAATTTCTTGATGTATCTATCACTAAAACTGAAGATTCTGATCAAAACGTTAATGTAAGACAGACCTTATAAATTATGAAAAAAACAAATCACAACTTGTTTGAAATGCGCGGGTCGATGACCCCACGTTCTTGTACCGTTTTGCGAAACGGCGGTCTTTTGATTGATCAGAAAGTAACCGGTTTTATTGCAGTTGGTTTAACCTCTGCGACGAATACCCGTTGTGATATGTATAAATTTTGCTAAATTTCTACACATGTCGCCACTGGAATCCGTCGCATCTGCGGCGGATTCATTGTTTTACGACTATTGACATTGGGTCGATTTGTAAGTAAAACAAATAAGCTCATTACAAGGAGATGGCATGCAAGATGCATTCGAAGCCCCCAAGACGATTCGGGGGTATATAGATGTCTACAAAGAAAGCATACGTGTGTATGGATGGGTCTGGAGCGCATTGATTGCAGATCATACAAAGAAGCATGCGAAGCAGATGATGGCATTGATGTTTTGCTCATATGCAGTAACGTTAATGCTCCCGTTTTTTGTTGGGTGGCTGGTCGATAATCTGATCGCCGATAACATGGATGGTATTTTATTGGCGCTTGGAGGAATCGCTGGTGTATCTGTTCTTGGTCGCACCATCCTGCATCACAAGCGTATGTGTCTCCGTGAAATTATTATCGGTGACTGTATCATCTCACTGAACGAACGGTCTAATGACATGTTCTTCGAGAAGTCACTCGGACAGCATTTGAAGGAAAATGAAGAACTGTCTTCGTCCAATGTTGAAAAGGGTAGGGCGAGTGTACTCGAAATCGAGTCGATGATTCTATTTGAAGGGTTGGATGCATTCATGTCGGTCACGATTCCTTTTGTACTGCTGTGGTTCATTAGCTGGGTTGCTGGGCTGGTCATGCTGGGTGCTGTATTCATCTACATGGGTTGGTCGTTTCTTCTCAATGTGAAGGTGATGCAGGTCTGTACACCGATCGATAAAGATTGGCGTGCTCTCAACAGGCATCGGACTGAACGTTGGGAACAGATCGAACGTGTGAAATCGTGTGCTAAGGAAAAAGAAGAGCATGCGGTGATGTACAAATGGATCAAGAGTATTATCGGTGACGATCGCGAGTTCTGGCTCTGGTATATCAAGCAGGGAACGATGCGCGGGTTTACTCACGTGTGCGCGCTCATCGGTGTGCTTGCGTACGGAGCTTGGGCAGTCAAAGCAAATCTGTTGGCGGTCGGGATGTTTATTCCGCTATACTCATGGACGCGCATGATGACTGATAACATGTGGCGTGTGAGTCACGTAGAGCATCGTCTCAACTGGAACATGCCATCGGTTCGCTCGATGATGCGAGCACTCACGATGAAGACTGATGTCGTCGAAAAACAAGATGCATCAGATGTATCAGACGAGCCAATGGCGATTCAATTCAACGGCGTATCATTCGGCTATCCACCGGAAGAGGGTAAAGAGAATAAAAAGGCCTTGGCGGTTTTGAAAAACGTCAGCTTCGATATTCAACCTGGCGAAAAGGTGGCGTTGCTCGGACGAAG
>CAZHXK010000073.1:0-3642 GCA_964536565.1 uncultured Gammaproteobacteria bacterium | reverse complement strand
TGAAAATGTACAGTGGGATGATGGCATACAGACATACAGTACGATTAAGACAAGTGTATCATCTGAAAATAAGTGCATGGTGTACTAATCTGAGATACAATATATGAAGAAGAAAATAAGTTCTAAATCTGCAGTAAAGCAAAAAGTCTCGGTCGGACAGAAAGTTTTGATTGCAGTTGGGTTAGTTGCTGGTCTTGGTGCAATCGCTGCTGGAGCGGGTTCGTTCGATTACGATCGATACAAAGCTCGTCGCCTGTACTATAAACAGCAGCAGGCAATGAAGACGATGCAAAAAACATCACAAAACAAAGCATCTCAAACCGTACAAACAGCTCAGAAAAAAATGGCGTATAAGCGCGTGTACCCGGGTATGGTTGTGAGGCCGCAGGGTATGTCATCGTTGTACTACATCGGAGCAGATTTTAAACGGTATCAGATTCCGAATGCAGTCACGTATAAATCATGGTATCCAACAAACTCATACGGGAATGTTGTCACTATTCCCAAAGATCAAATGCAGAAAATTGCATTGGCAGGGAATGTGAGAATCAGACCAGGTTCACGTCCGATCAAAATTACATCAAATCCTAAGGTATACACTATCAGCAAGGGAGGGGTGTTGCATGCTGTTGCAAGTGAGGCGCTGATGGTTCAAGCATATGGTCCTAAGTGGGCGCTGAAGGTTGCTGACGTGCCAGATGTGTTCTTCATCAACTACTCAATTGGAGCTCCATTCACGTCAATTGATTCAGACTACGCTCCAAAGAAAGCATTACAATCAACTCCAACGATTGATTACGATCTCGGCCTGAAATAAACCAAACATGCTATAATAAACCCGATTAACGTCGGGTTTTATGTTTGGAAAAAAATTGAAACCAATTACTTTATTACTCTTGTTGGGTTTTGTTGTTGTACCGCTTTTGGTTACACCGTGGGCGCTCGATCCATTTGAAATAGATAAAGTGATATTAGCTCGCATTATCGGCGTCGCTGCATTTGTTTTATTCGCAACAAAAAAAGGGTTGTCGTGGATGAAGGTATTGGATTATCGAGATCCTGGATTTTGGTATATACTGCTCGTTGTGTGGTCAATCATCGCAACGATCTTTTCAATAAATCCATTCCGATCAGTATTTGGAAGCATGCTGCGTGGTGGGGGGCTACTGACAGTGCTGTGTGCATTCGGACTCTATCTCGGACTTCGTTCATACGGAAAACTCTCTGACAAAACAAAACTCAAGTTGACACTAGCTATTGCATACACAACCGGAGTAATGCTCCTACTTTCAATCGCGCAATATTTCTTGCACTCTCATCTGTATGTGGATGTTCTTCTCATCACAACTGGCAAACCATTCCAATTACTTCGCATCCCCGGAACATTTGGTCATCCGCTTTATTTTGGAATCTATCTTGTGACGACACTCCCATTCGCACATTACGCACTACAAAAGTCAAAAAACAAAATAAATATAACACTTGTTCCTATTATAATACTCGCTTCGTTCATCGGTATATATTTCACACGCGCACGAATCGCCATGATCGCAGCTGCATTCCTCGTTGCAGTCTACATCTTCTCAAAACTCAAAAAATACAGAACACTCATCATCACCAATAGTGTTATTATTTTAGCTGCTGTTTTGCTGCTTAGTTCATCTGCGCAGCAAACCATTATACGCTCAGAATCACTATTCGTAAGATGGCAAGAATGGAAATTCGCAACTCCAGTAAACCTCCAAAGTCCATTTTTCGGATATGGTTTTGAAACATATGACATGATTTCGATAAACCGTGAGCGCGATCCTCGTGAGCTCAACAATGGTTTATCTGATCGTCTGCACAATGTGTGGCTTGAGAATTCGTGGAATATCGGTTTTCCCGGACTTATCATATTTTTGATACTCATGATAACGAGTCTGTGCATCCTGTATAAAAAAAGAAAAGATCCGTGGGCAGCGGCAGTTGGTTTATCTTTGTTCATGTACATCATCGTCATGCAAACAAGCTTCGACTTTAGTTTTACATATATATTGTTTCCATTTTTACTATCGCAAGCTGTCATCCTGGAGGCGAAGCCGATAGGATCCAGAAAAAACCTGGATTCTATCGGTCGTACCTCCCTCCAGAATGACGCGCTGATGAGAAGTCATGCAAAAATGAGATATGGTTTGGTGGTATTCACCACAGCACTCCTCATCACCCCATCAATCACCAACGCCATGATGTTCCGTGCAAAAGATTATCTCGCCACAGGTCAATTTGAAAAAGAAATCAATCTTTATCAAAAAGCACAAAAAATAAATCCAACATGGCCAGAATTATTAATCGCCGAAGCAGAAGCATGGCATGGCCTCACAGTGCTGCAGCCAGAAAACGAAGAACATCATCACGATCAATCAAAACAACTCCTCAAAAAAGCACAATCACGTGGGTGGCCGTGGTACGTGAAAGCATCATTCGAGTAGGGTATGATACTTGATTTAAACACCTATCTGACTTCGGACGTTTTCAAGCTACAAGGGTAGTTTGATGGGTAGCCACGCTATATGCGTGGTTTTCGTTTTATATAGGATGATTACGGTGATCAACTATTTTGTTCATACATGAATGATCGTTCAAAAGATGTTATAATAAAACAAACGAATTGCTAATCCGTCGGGATCCTTCGACTTCGCTCGCTCATACTTGGCGTGCTTTGCTCAGGATAACGCGCTTATTATATGAACTTCATTCCAGATTTTGGTCCTCATACGCCATATATTTATCTCACACTCGGTGTTGTTATACTTATTGCGGTTTTTTGGCAGATGAAAAACTTGGGCATGATTAAATGGGGGAGCGGGAAAACAAAAAGCGCAGCTCCGGGTTCCGTGCCGTTTGGATTCGATTTAACAGCAAAAGCACTTGAAGGTGGTGTTGATCCAGTTGTTGGTCGATCAGAAGAAATCGATCGCGTGATCCACATTTTATCTCGTCGTCGAAAAAATAACCCGCTTTTGATTGGTCCTGCGGGCGTAGGGAAAACAGCGATTGTAGAAGGGCTCGCGCTGAAGCTCGCCACAGAAGACATCCCAAACAATCTCAAGGGAAAAAAGCTGTGGGTGCTCAATATCACAGATTTGCTCTCAGGAACAAAATATCGTGGAGAATTTGAAAAACGAATTCATGCGCTCATTCAACAAATTCAAGCAGCAAACCGTAGTATCATTTTGTTTATCGACGAGCTACACATGCTTGTGCAAACAAAAGGCACAGAAGGTGCGGTTAATTTCACAGATGTATTGAAGCCAGCGTTAGCTCGAGGAGATTTACAATTGGTCGGTGCGACAACCACAAAAGAATACGAAGAATTCATCAAACCAGACGAAACACTCGAACGTCGATTCCAACTCGTAACTGTCGATGAGCCAAATGTAGACGAAGCAATAACTATTTTGCTCGGCGTTAATGTTAATTATGAAGATTATCACGACGTCGAAATTGAAGATGAAGCTGTAAAAGCAGCGGTCCGATACTCTCACGAATATATCAAAAACAGGCGGCTTCCAGATAAAGCAATCGATTTAATCGATGAAGCTTCAGCTACGGTGAAAGTTCGAGAAAACTCTGCGCCAGAATCTGCTGTCGCGCTCCTGC
>CAZHXK010000072.1:0-4156 GCA_964536565.1 uncultured Gammaproteobacteria bacterium | reverse complement strand
CAGCTACAGCTGGTAACGATACGTTTTTGAGTGCACGTGTTTGAGATGCGGCTGTAGAAGTAGTTACGAAGTCTTCCGCAGCAGCTATCGTGGTGACATCGTGTTCATCACGAGGAAGTACGCGATAGCCGGTGGTGGTTTTGGAAAGTATGCCGGAAATTTCCACGACATCTCCAACGACTGCGTCTAGTGTGACTCCGCTTGTGTCTTTTGCAACGACGTTTATTTCTCCATTATCATTTTCAATTACGGTTTTGCTGGATGAAGCTTCGGTGACCTCACCACTCACCGAAACCACATCTCCGATAAGAGAGTCGCCTAGTATAGAGAGTGAGGTAGGAGCTGCGACGACTTCTTCTTCATGTGAAAGAACGACAATATCTGATTGTGTCTTCAATTTAATTCGTGTTGTGTTGTAGGGAAGAGAGATTTCGCCAGTTACGCGGACGAGATCACCTCGGGAGAGTGTAGGGAAGTCTCGTGTATACATATAAACCTCAACGCCTGGGTTTCCTATGTAGAAGATATTCCCACCGAGCACCCCTGGCTCAACAAGCACGATACCTTCAGTAACAACACGATCGCCCTTGTGGAGTGTATCTATGTTTTCAAGTGCAACTGTACGTGCGATTTTTGTGGACGTGGCGGCGCTGGTGAGGGGTGCGGCAGTCCCTGTGCTTTCAGGTGCACTTGTTGTGACAACGGAAGGGAGTACTTCGTTTGGCGCATCCGCATCAAGAACGGTGATTGATGATTTCGCAGAAGACGTTGCGTATCCGTCACCGACATACACACGCGCTGTGAATGTGCCTGCACGCTTGAATTCGTGTTCGACAGAAGGCTCGCTTGTGTACACGCGTCCGCTTCTGTCTCCAAACGACCACAAATATTGTAATGTATCTCCTTCCTCATCGACTGTATCTGATGCATCCAATATGACTTTTGAATACTGATCGACCTCATCAACTAAGCTCAATACCGCGACGGGTTTTTGATTCGGTTTCTGAATCAGATTCGCGTTTCCTGGTGTTGGTATTTCAGACCACTGCCACATCGTTTGTCCTAATGCATACACCCAGTTTTCATCCGCCGTCCCTTCGTATGTAACGGTATCTACGACAATCTCATCTGAATTCAACAACTCAACTGTCTCGGACTTGGAATTATTCAGCGCGATTTTAGATGCAGCACGTGGGATACCAAGGAATGATTTAGCTTGAATATGCTCGTCATCAAATGTGTACGATGAGCCAGACGCATCTCGAAGCGACCAGCCTGTCAGTTCCATATCTTCATCGCTCGC
The DNA here is from genome assembly GCA_964536565.1 of uncultured Gammaproteobacteria bacterium. GTDB lineage: Bacteria > Patescibacteriota > Patescibacteriia > Magasanikbacterales. Next base: position 2,853 of record CAZHXK010000072.1, on the reverse strand, counting down.
ATTATAAATTTCAATGAACTCATCGAGTGCGTCAGCTCCGGGTGGGTTTGGAAGTAGTTCCGACAGGCGTACCATCGATTCGACTGGCTCTGGTGCTAGTTCAACTTCCTGAATCGCCGCCTCATCAACACTAAAGGTTTCTTCGTTAGCAGGAGGTATTGCATCGTGATCACATGTTTCGGGTGGAGCTGTAGGTGCAGGCGGAACAAAGATACGATTACTAAATCCACGCGTAGGTGTCATGGTGGGTGCAAAGTCGTTCAGATCATTTCCGCTTGATACGCCATCGAACCGACGTGCGGAGCTCATGGGTTTCTTAGGGCTACGCGCGTTATCATCTCGGTTATCGTCTGTAAAGTTGCCAAATGATACGCGATCAATGACAAAGCCATAACGATCCAGCAACACAATCTCATCACCAGCGTTGTTTAGCTTGAATGACAGGCTATCAAACACGACGAACTCGCCGGGACCAAGATCTCCAGCCAATGAGGAGCGCTTGGCTGTTGCATCCATCAGATTCCATCCAGATAAATCCACAACATCATCGGTAAGGTTCAATAGCTCGATCCATTCCGTGTCGTACTCTGTTGGCGAAGAGACAAATTCGTTAATCCGTAGGCTGCCCCACGCGATGTTGTAGGAGGTACCTGGTGTTTCGATGGCGTCTTGTTCTTCAGTTGGTTCTTCTTCAGGCGCTGTCACTTCATCTACATCAGAAGTCTCCTCAGGCATCGGTTCAGTCAGGAGTTCATCAGCCACAACTGGCGGAGTGGACGTTGCAGACGTCTCTTCGAGAACCTCTGCAGTACTCGGTGAGTATGCTAACCCAGCTGAGTGACCGCTCGCATGTTCAAGCCATTGATTGTCATTCGTAAGCACGTTCAATCGCTCAAGTGAGTTCGTTCGTGCAACTCCATACGTTACAGATTCAACAATATCTCCATCTGCATTCAGTAGCGCAAGATACTCGCCGCCCTCATTCAAACTTCCCCACGCGCTATCGAATACTTGTACGCCGATATTCGGATACGTGGTTTTCAAGCGCACATCATTCGCTGCAAGAATTGCGTACGCACCCGGAGCAAGAACAGGGGAGACGCCGTCGGGAATATTGATCGTATGTTTTGTTTGTTTCGTCCCAACTGAATCTACAAATTTCCAACCAGTGATATCTACAGGACCATTGCTTCGGTTGTATAACTCAATCCATTCAGATCGCTCCTTCGAATTTGACTCAAACGCTGCGATTTCTGAAAACACGATTGAATCTTCTGCCGCCATGCTCTGACTCGGAAGCAAGAGCAATAAAAATAGCCCGATGATAACGAGCTTTGATGTATGTGTTTGTTTCATATCCTCCTTGTGGAACTGACCAGCATGATTGCCATGCAGATCAGTGCCGGTTATGAGCACTCCTCCGTTGGTGTTGCCGGCGAAGCCAGCGAAAGAACACGCGATGATTATGTAAACATTGTACTGACAAAATAAAAGTGTTGTCAACTACTATACAACAGTTCATAAAACACTCAGCAAAACAAATATTCTGTTGCCTAGTTCCGACAACTATCCACATGTTATACAGAATAGGGGATAAATTGGGTATGAGTAGAAATACAAGGACATAAGTACAGAGAAATATCATCATGAAATTGCATAAAGTCAGAACTAAAATTAAGTAATAGATGTAATCGAGTGTTGACAAAACAGTCTTTTTGTGCTATAGTTTGCGCATATATTTCAAGATCTTTTAGTGGAGGATTCTATGAGTTCGAATATCGCCGCACGCCTTCGGGTGCCTCGTCTTGGGACTGGTAATCGCGAATACAATGAGGTGCTACATGCTCGCCAGACTGTGATTGGCATCGAGACGATGAGGACGACATCTAATCTAAAACACGTGGAGAGGTGCTAAGGCATCTCTCCACCTCAACTATCCTCTCAAAGTTTGAGATGATTGAGAGGAGACAGTTTACAATCAACAAGAGGGAGAGTCACATGAGTATCGATTTGAACACGCTGGAGGGTCGTGGGCGCGCTGGACTGACGGACCGACCGATTGACCACAAGAGTGAGCATCACGGCGTCGGGCGCGGGAGCGAGTACATCGGCGGCTATTCCGGAATCGGATGGTATGAGGTGTATCGAGATCGTAATACCGGCGTGCTCTACAAGGTGCACTGTTTCGATGGTGTCAATGGGGGAAATAGTGCACACAGCCGGGAGGTCGAAGAGCACATCGAACAGCTGTACGCGCAGATCAAAGAGCGCACGAAAGCAGCTGCGGCAGATGCAGCTGCGGCGATCGTACTATCGACCGGCGAATGGCACATCATGCTCAAGCGCACGTTCGCCTACTGGCTGGACAATATGCCCGGCGAGCAGTACAAAACGACCGGTGATGGCAATCGACACCTCGACGAGGGTCAGATTGGCACGATCAACGGTATTCCCGTGATCGTCGATCCGAAAAGGGAATGGACGATTCCGAACTATCGGCACCCCGAGGCAGAGCCGGCTTCTGATTTCGATCATCCGTCTGGGGGCGGCATGACGTTCAAGCTCGATCTGAGCGGCATCAAGCTTTCCTGAAATCAACAACTAGTGGAGAGGTGCTAAGGCATCTCTCCACCTCAACTATCTTCTCGAAGTTCGAGGTGATTGAGAGGTAGCATTCAAAAAAGGAGTAAGTCTGTGTCCGACGCATTAAAATTTGGCGTATGGAAAGTGCTTCTGATCGCGCAAGCGGCAGCGTGGGCACTGGCCGCTGCGGCGGCCCACCGACGGGGGCCCGCCCGGCTCTTTTTTAATGATACGGCGACCACCGAGATCTACACTCTTTCCCTACACGAC
>CAZHXK010000071.1:0-4194 GCA_964536565.1 uncultured Gammaproteobacteria bacterium | reverse complement strand
CATCAGGCAAAAATTCCGACGTTTCATCCGTTGCATATCCATACATAATTCCCTGGTCCCCCGCTCCTCCTGTATCCACCCCTTGTGCGATATCGTTGGATTGCTCTACAACACGCGAGATGATTTCTAATTCATCATTGTACCCAATTTCTTTATAGACGCGTCGTGCAATTTCTTCATAGTTTATGACTGCTTGCGTTGAAACTTCGCCTCCCAATACAAGCAGCCCATGTGAACCGAATGTCTCTACTGCGACACGACTACGTGGATCTTGCGCAAGACATGCATCCAAAATTGCGTCAGAAATCTGATCGCATACTTTATCCGGATGACCGGATGTCACACTCTCTACGGTGTATGTTGATGGTTTGTATACCATATAAAAAATAAAAACGCCTTTGAGAAAGACGTGGTAAATAATTATCTTTCCAAGATGCGTGAGCATCCGAGGCAGGATTTAGCACTCCACTTCACTGAAGCAAGTTGCCGGTGGATCATAGGGCCTGTCCCTCACCACACTCTCGATAACGAGATATTCAATTGTGATTCTAGTATATCGTACCGTGATCTTACGTCAAATAAAAAAGCACCGCCTTGCGATGCTGAATCAGTCTGAAAAAAATGATAGGCCTGTCAGCACAATCGGCTCAGAACCTTGCTTCATTTCGTGGACATCATGCAACCGGATATTGCGGACATATGGTCGCAGCTTTCTATTCATTCTTTCCAGCGCCTCTTCTTTTGAGCTCGCCCACACAAGTGTCACGAGTCGAGATGGTTCACCGGTAAACATTACATCACTGTAATATAAGCTCATGGTAGCCCCTCACATACAATTCCATCTTTGTTTCCATCAAGTTTGTGAATATCAGTACCGTTCTGCTTTGCGCAGTAGTCGTACACATATTGTGCTCGTTTCTGCGACTTAAAACTCTTGCAGTCGTACGCATTGCTTTTACACTGAATCGTGCTAGCTGGCAAAGACGCACTTCCCTCGACAACTATGAGAGGTGCGCTTTTTGCATCGCATGCGCCGTCAGCCCACAAGCCTCGTTTATGTATCTCCGCATCAGCCTGAGCTTCTTTAAACTGTGATTCTTTTTTGTACCGAGAACCATACCCATTTTCGTAACCGTATCCTTGCGAGATAATAACCTCGTTTACCAAGGTGTCATCATTCAGATATACATACCTGAGAAGGCGTCCGTACTTGTCTTTTGTACGCGAATCCTCACCGAGCCACACCTCCTCGCCGCTCAGTAGGCGTTTCACAAAATCAGAAGCTTGTTTCCCAAAGCATTCGACAGGCTTGTTTGGGTGCACTGTCTCAGGTGTATTCACCCCAATGAGACGAATCGACACAGACTTCTCATTCATGATGACACGAATCGTATCACCATCGACCACACGATCCACTTTATAGAATGTGCGGTCAGTATTATAGTCACGTATTACATGCGGTACGGTACTGAGTGCCGCTGGATCTTTGAGAATATCTTTACCCGTCTGAATAAGAATCGCAGCGCAAGCCAAACCAATAACGGACATGAGTATCAACTGTGGTTTTTTCATTTTCATGCTATCTCCTGTAATGAACGACTATTATATATATCAGATGACAAAAAAATGGTCAATAATACTGATGTTTTAATTCTTGAGTTCGTGAGGATGATCTCCGATCGTATATAGCTTTGATCGATCCAAGCGTTTTTCTAATTGCTTTATAAGCGTGACTGCACGTAGTAATTCTTCCTCCAATTCCTTTCGTGAATTGAGATAAGCTCTTCTAAAAATTAAGACTTCGGAGTCAACAATCTCGACATCATGCGGAAACTCTTCGTCCAATAAATACTTCAGCACAATATCATCAAATATTTCGAGTGCTTCAATTTCATATTGATGAGGTGCATACAAGTGAAATTTTTCATCAAATTCTGCCGGGAGTGGTATCTTCTCAACATTACTTTTTGTCTGCGCTGTATACTTATTATTCTTCCGATCCAAGAACATATGAGGGAAAGCTCCTTTCATCGTGAACTCAAAAACCGCGTATTGATATATTTCTTTGGACTTACCTGAGCCGCGCGTAAATGTAAGTTCGAAAATACGAAGAGGACGACCACCAGCCTCTCCAGAAATTACATGAGAAATGAATTTATTACGATTCGTTAATCGCATCCCTAGTGACTGCGAGAACATCAGTGCTTTTTCCTTCGATGCATCCACCTTCAATTCAAATTTCCAACCACGATCCTTTGCAAACGCTTCCCAAAATTCTCCGCGAATACCTACGAATACCTTACCCATTGCCGCCAATAAAATAGTCAGAAACAAAATAGTCAAAAAAGGCCCTTCCTCCCCCCACGGAGTCGACATAATCTCTGCTACCATCATAACAGGCACCAGCAACCACAATCCACACCACATGAATCCCCGCTCTCTCAGCTTCGCTTGATACGCCGAAGCTATATCTGTTACTACTTCTTTTTTTTCTTCCATATAACCTTGATAATCTCAACTTTTGTATTCACTCTAGTCAGTCATAGTAGCTTATTTTGTGTAAATAAAAAACCCATCGTTTAGATGGGAGTCGGCTTAGTTACGATACTTATCCATAGCTGCATGGACCATCGCAAATTCGTTGTCGCACTGTATCTATGTGCACCCATCCACTATTACCCTACCCATATTGACACATGCACCCTGTTATGTTACATATACAGCCATATCATACACCATAAAGAAAAGGAGTCGTGTGTGTCAGCACTTACCATCGTTGGTTTAATCCTTTGGGGACTTGCTATCATTTTTGCCAGCATCAAAATTGAAGGCAAGACGGTTTCCAATCCCATCACGAGGCTGGTTGTTATTGCCTTCCTCTTTCCCTTTACTGGAGTTCTCTTTGTGGCGATTGGTTTTGTCGGACTTGTCCTCCTCTCTCCAGTGTTACATGCGCTGGGAATCGATTGGACATTCGTCATAACTCCCTAGCAGTCCAACAACTTATTCTTAAAGATCGTCCACGGGCGATTTTTTATTTCTCAATATCCTCTACATATGTCGCATCACCATGTCGACACTGTCGCGGGTGACTTTCCATTGCAGGGTTTCCCGCCTCAATACACTGCCCAAAGGATGTTACTTTTTTAACACATGTTGTTTTGAATCCAGTAGACCATGATTCACACTGTTCCTCCATCAAACGAACCTCGGTTTCAATCTCTCGAACCTTCTGTTCTATGTTTTGATTATTCGCAAGGACAACCGAACCTGCGAATCCTAATGCGATAAACCATACTACTAATAGATTGAGGAAACTGAACAGTGAAACCGATCGCTTCATTCGTACCAGGAATAACCCCAGTAACAGAAGCAGAATAACAGGAACAAGTGCGGACACGTACAGTGCGACAACAAACCCCCAGTAAAGTACACCACTTAGCGCGACAAAGTCATGCAGCACTATAGTGGTATGTGCTATCCCCACTCCTGCAACAGCCCATGCGAATGCGAAGCTGATTGAACAGATAGATACGATTCCTGCGATGGCAAGTGATACTCCAACAATCGCAGCAAACACACGAATGAATACACCGACAGCTTTCACGATCCCTCTCAAAAATCTATTCAGTCCGCTAAAATCTTTTTTTTAATTTCATCAACTCCTTCTTTCACTACTTTTTCAATTTGTTGTAATGTCATCCGCTCTCCTCTCATTTCAAACTTCTGCGCAGATGTTTTTGCTACGGGCAAGATGAGCCATAGCACGATGTATACCGGAATTCCCATGCCTCCGAAGAATACCGTAAGTACAAATAGTAATCGAATCCATGCAACCTCTACGCCAAAATACGTTCCGAGTCCCGATGCAACACCAGCAAGAATAACGTCATCTGAGTTTCGATAGAGTTTTTTAGGACGTGTTGTTTCTTGTGTATCACCCTCCGCTTCTTGCTTTGTCTCACTTTCTACCTGCTCAGTACGATCGCTGTTATCAAAATCCTGTATTGATCCCATTTGAGCAATCACCTCAGACACATCCTCAACTGAAACAGCATGCTCCTTATTCTTAATTTTTTGTACAAACTTCTCTGAAATACCAACTTCAATATCCTCGAGAATCTCATCACAGTCACTATCACCCGTAAAATGATCCCGAATTGAATTCAGGTATGTTGAAAGTTTTTCGTATGC
>CAZHXK010000070.1:561-4433 GCA_964536565.1 uncultured Gammaproteobacteria bacterium | reverse complement strand
AAGGAATGAGGATCATTCTTCATGGCGAGAAGAGTTACAGTAATATTGCAGGGCATAACATTCTAGAATATCAGTGGTCTGTTATATCTTCTAAGAGTGTCGCGATGGCGCCTATGTTGGAGCCAGCCTACACCGCAATGAAGACAGAAGTAACATTGAATGGTTGTGGAGAGTACGCATTCACGCTCCAGGTTGCGGATGCATTTCGCTCCTCGTGCGATCTCGCGCGTATCGTACTATCTGTGTGTACACCAGAATAGTGTGTTGCCGTCGTATCATACGAACGACGGTTTTTCTTTTTGGCTGTCGGTGCGCAAATCATGTATGTATTGAATGTTGGCATAAAAACAATCTCCCAAGTGGGAGGTTGTTTTTATGATCGTTTCAAAACTGCCAAGTATGCTTCGGGCGGGATTTTTACTTTCCCAGCTCCAGAAGCCATCATGCGTTTCTTCCCTTTCTTTTGTTTTTCTAAGAGCTTTCTTTTTCGGGTCACATCTCCACCATATAGTTTTGCGGTCACGTCTTTACGCATGGCGCTGAGGCGGTCTCCTGCGATAACTTTTCCACCTATAGTAGCTTGGAGCTTCAAGACAAATTGCTGGCGCGGGAGTGTTTCTTTTAGTTTTGTCACAACCATTTTCCCAATCTTATAAGCCTCTTCTCGACTCACTAATTGCGACAGTGCTTCAACAACTTCATCAGCAACCATGATATCAAGTTTCACGACATCGGTTTCGCGATGACCTGTAATGTCGTAATTCATCGACGCGTAACCAGAAGAAATCGATTTCAAATTATCATAAAAATCCGTAAGGATAGAGGAGAGTGGAATGTCGTAGTGCAAGATCACGCGTTTACGCCCACCAACTCCTTCCAGGTATTCTGTGTTGATGTACAATCCTTTGCTCTCTTGAACAAACTGCATAATTCCGCCAAGTGTATCTTCGTTCGAGATGATATCCAGTCGAACCCATGGCTCTTGAACCATCTCTCGTACGTTGGGATCTGGCATCGCCTGCGGGCTTTTCGCGATCAATGTTTTCCCGTCGCGCATGGTCACTTCATACGCAACACTCGGCACAGTCACCACAATCTCAAGATTGTGCTCGCGTCGTAAGCGCTCTTGCACGATCTCTAGGTGAAGCATGCCCAGGAATCCACATCGAAAACCAACACCAAGTGCATCGGATTGTTCTGGCTCGTAACTTAAAGCCGAATCTGACAAAACTAATTTCTCTAAGGACTCACGTAGTTTTCCGTAATCGTTTCCTTCAGCAGGAAAGATACCGGCAAACACCATGGATTTTACTTCCTGGTAACCAGCAAGTGATTCTGATCCGGATTTTTGATTGATGATGGTGTCACCAACACGACAGCTTTTCAAATCCTTCAATCCAGTCGCGATCATGCCAATTGAGCCTGCTGATAACTCCGGTGTAACTTGGAATGATGGCGATGAGATCGCAACGTCCATTGGAGAGGCATCAGTATCCGTTTGTATAAAATGAATCTGCTGATCGCGCTCAACTAATCCGTTCACGATGCGAACATTTGCAACAACACCCTTATATTCATCGTAATAAGAATCAAAAATAAGCGCTTGCAACGGAGCGGTAGGATCACCGTCCGGAGCAGGAACTCGTTCGATCACAGCTTTCAAAACAGCCTCAACTCCTTCTCCTGTTTTTGCAGACACAGCTAAAATATCTTCTCGGGCACATCCCAACAAATTAATAATTTCTTGCGAAACGGTTTCGACATTAGCAGCTGGCAAATCAATTTTATTCAAAACAGGAATGATGGTCAGATCTTGCTCAAGTGCTAAATACAAATTTGCAATTGTTTGAGCTTGTACTCCTTGTGCTGCATCGACTAACAGAATAGCCCCCTCAACCGCAGCGAGTGAGCGAGAAACTTCATAGGTAAAATCAACGTGACCAGGAGTATCAATCAAGTTCAGTTCATGTCCATCAAATTCCATCCGTACGGGTTGCAACTTAATCGTAATACCACGTTCTTGCTCGATCTCCATTGTATCCAGCATCTGTGTTCCAATTTTACGCTTATCAACCGCACCCGTGGTTTCCAAAAAGCGATCGGCAAGTGTGGACTTCCCATGATCGATATGCGCGATAATGCAAAAATTTCTGATTGAATCTAGCTTCATAGTGACTTTATGATAGGTGTTTTAATTTATTTGGTCAATGCATCAAGGTGCTACAACCCACCTGCATCAGTAATATCATGAGGGAGAATTTTGATTTTGATAAGACGGTCTCGGATAACGCGAACAAAGATGTTCATTTCATGTGATTTGAGAAGGAGACCGATGCCAACATAGGTGAGGCATCCTATCAGGCCGACGGTTGATGCTTGAACAAACACGCCTAATCCTGTGTCCATGTCGACCAGCGACGAGATGGGGGATTTGGTAATTTGCATCATGAGTGCCATACCAAGCGCCATGACCGTCATTTTAAATGTTGAAACTAATACTCGGCGGCCATCGAGTGATTTCGTCTTCGGAACAAGCATGGACCACAACAGCGCGACCTGGACGAGTGCACCAACACTAACCCCCAAAGCAATTCCTTGGACGCCTAGGGATCGAGATGCGAGGTATGCAACAAACAACACAATTGTTTCGGATAGTATCGCAATGACAACAGGTGTTTTGGTATCTTCAAATGCGTAAAACCCACGAACCATAACATGAACTAATCCAAGCGCAGTGAAACCAACAGCGAACATGGCGAGTGTATCGAAGGTCATGACGGTATCTTGCCAATCAAAGGCTCCTGTCCCGAGAAGTACACGAACGATCTGCGCGCGTAGCAAAACAAACAACACAGTTGACGGAATCATCAAAAACAAAATCTGACGAACTGTACTTGAGAAACTTTTGGTAAATGTTTCCTGGGTTTTCTCTGTTGCTCCCTCGGCAAGCATTGGAAAGGAGGCAACTGCATATGAAACTGCAAAAATGCCGATGGGCACAAAGGCAATATTATGTGCAAGTTGAAAAGCGGAAATTGATCCATCAGAAAGTGTTGAGGTAATAGCAGTGAGAGCGATAAGCGAAACTTGGCTGATGGCTAAGCCGAGGGTTCGAGGTGCCATCAAATATAAAATCCTTTTAACCTCTGTTGTAATTTTCAAGGAGAACGTCATGCGGAAACCCTGTCCACGTAATGCAAAGTATTGAATGGATGCGTGGAGGAAGGCACCGAGTACAACTCCCCAAGCCAGACCATTAATTCCCATTTTGTTATAAAAAAAGGTCGCTCCTATGATGATACCTCCGTTATACAAAATAGGTGCAAGAGCGAATACAAAAAATTGTCGGAGGGATTGAAGCGCGCCGCCAAGTACTGCAGAGAATCCAAGGAAGATGGGGGAAAGGAACATGATGCGCGTGAACGCGACTGCTTGTGTATGAGTCTCAGTGGAAAAGCCGGGTGCGACAAGCCACATGAGTGGATCGGCAAAAATAAACAAGACAACCGCGCCAGCGGCAAGCACTAATGATCCTAGGCTGACGATTGTTCGAACCATCGGCCATGAATCCTGGAGCCCGTGCGTTTTGCGAAATTTTGTGAAAACAGGAATGAAGCCTGCGGAGAGCGCTCCAAGAATGATCAGATTAAAAAGAAGATCTGGGATTTTAAATGCAGCATAGTATGCATCGAGCATGGACCCAGCTCCGAGTGTGTGTGCAAAGATACGATCTCGAACTAAGCCAAGTAATCGGCTCAAAAAAGAAGCACTCGCCATGAGTACGGCAGCACCAGTAATTGAAGTTGAGATGTGATTGAGAATGCGAGTGGGCATGTCCTGAGTCTATTCCTTATGCTTCTTCTTAAAATCAA
>CAZHXK010000070.1:0-551 GCA_964536565.1 uncultured Gammaproteobacteria bacterium | reverse complement strand
TGGAGCTATGATGACCCAGCATTATGCAGAGCTTTTTGATGGACATCCATATAACGTAAAATCAAACTGTGAAATTTTTTGTAATGCCTCGGCGATGCGATCCTTCGAGTGAATCAAGCGAACGAGCGGCTTGGGTGTTTTGTCTGTATCATCATATCCAAATCTATAGCGGAACAAATCATGCTTGATGCTTCCTAGTGTTGACATGTGTAGTTCACCGGCGATGTATGTAACAACTGTGCGCAGACGACCGTCTTTATCGAATCGGCGCGTACTCATTAAGATAGGTGCACTTCTTAAAACTCCGAATGAACCAAAATGTGCAGCACGTTGTACGTAGTCATGATCCTCGGCAAAAATAACCTCTTCATCAAAACCAGAGATCTCCTCGTGGATTGATCGACGAATGAAAATACAGAATCCGGGCGCATGAGGCTTAATATGTTGTGTGAGTCGTGTATACCCGTTATATGCCTTTAACAGCCATGCATCCATCGCAGGGCCATCTAGGGGGACGATGTCACATGTTGCGATATCAAGATCGCGTTTCT
>CAZHXK010000069.1:0-4576 GCA_964536565.1 uncultured Gammaproteobacteria bacterium | reverse complement strand
CCGCTTCAGACTACACCTCAGACATCATCTATACACAAGACACACCGTCGTCTCGAGCAAACAATCATGTGATCATGCCTCCAGAGTACTCAAACGGCAATGTTGTACCAATTGGTATTACGAATGCAGACCCGACCATGAGTGAGGTCCTCGCATCACTACTCACTGTCGGAAGGAAGGCACGACATAAGTTCATTACTCATCACAAGATAACCAAGAACAAGACAACTTCAGTACGACAAATCATCACTCAGGCGATTGGTCGTATGGATACAAGTGCACTTCGCTTCCTGCAGACGATTTCGCAGGAGAAGCTCTTGGCTTTCGTGAGAGCGTACAATATCGATGGTCACCCCGGACCATACGGCAACTTCTATGTACTGCCGGAATTCGTTCTCCATGTACACAGCAAGCGAATCGACGATGTATTCTTTATTCAAAGTTCTGTACTTGCGTCTCATAGCATAACTGCGACATAGTTCGCAGTTTTTTTGTCGATATGTGTGTAGGATTAGGACCTGTAAAATTAGTGTAATACTTCGATTTTCTGGTCAATACTCTCCTCCAAGCATTGACAAAACTGCTTTTTTGTGCTAATATTAGTCATTAATTCTCTCTCGAGAATTAATAGTTTACTTCCGCTTTTTCACAATATAGACAGGAGGAAACATGGAAAGACTACATCTTTTGGATGCGATGGATCGGTTGGATCGGACAACTCCGATTCAGATTCGAATTTGCTTCACTCCCAGCCTCGATGGCCCACGTGCATTCAAGAAGTTGCACGAGGATAGAATCATCTTAATCGAGTCTGCCGACTGGATTCGGATGATGTCTGCACTCGATCATCCGCAGGGCGAGTGGGAACGAACGAAGTACGGTAGATCAATTCGCCTACAACTTCTTCGACCCTGTGCAGAGCTGATCAATCCTCACTTAGAGCATATTGAGTGGCTGCAGCGTCACGAAGGGGCACTGGCTTACTACCTACCCCAGACGGACCCCAACACGCCCCATGACGGACCCAAGCGTTTTTCATTCGCCCAAAGCATTCTCACTGGCTCCCTTTTCAAGTTTTTGAAGGAGTGGGGGCTGCAACTCGATATCCGATTCGGATATACACGACACCATGTTCTAGCTGCTGGCCATACGGACTGCCACCTGTTTCTGAAAGAAGGAGGCAGGAAAATTGTCCATTTCGCGATCTGTGCACTATCGGACCACATGTTCGATACGAGCGACATGAAGTCACAGGGCGTGTTCTCGCAACCGTCCGACGCGACCGCTCTCATCCGAGCAGCGGCCGATCGATACATCACTGCCAACACATAGGCAAGGGAGACAGCAATGGAAACATATGATGTTCTGTATCGAGGACATAAGCGGTTTCGAGGCCCATTGAAGAAGTACGGAATTCGCCTGACCAATACTGAACGAAAGACCACCATCCCCGCATCGCGCAAGCCCTACCAGGAACATCGCGTCTGCAACCCAGTATTCCCTGACGGCACCACAACTGCCCGCGTAAACTCGGAACGGGAAGACATTTCGTTCACACTGTTTCGACTTCCCTGCGGAATGGTGTTCGGCCTAGCCGATATTGCACCAGGTCGGCCTGTACGAAGCCTTCGACCGATGGACACCTTCGATCTGAAGCGCCTATTCTACGGAAGCATTCCCGAGGGGTTCGAAGGAAAGAAGCAGGTCTGAACCAGCCTACGGGCAAAGCGACCTCTATCACTGCGACATGCAGTTGGTAGGGGTTCTTTTCTTACTACAATCCGCAATAGCGGACATATAATCCCACCCCTTACTGGATTCGCCCTTAGCAATATTCAGGAATAGAGAGATAGTTATTTTCTAGCTACTAATTTTCGCTGCTTGAGCATTTCAGCGAGTTTGAAAATTAGTCTGGAAAATAGCTATCGAACCCTGAATATTTCTCGAGCGAGGTTTTTTGTTACTTTTTTTAAAAAAAGTCAGGCAAAAGATTTAACCCCAAATGGATCATGGATCAAGCCCGGGATGACATACCAACCGGCGGAGCTGAATCCCGCGCGATATCCTTCGACTAAAACGCTCAGGATGACAGCCATAGATGCACCCACCAAGACAGCCATCACCCTGTAATATTCTCAAAATGCTTAATGTGAGCCTGTTTGGTTTTTAATTCACAGTATATAGAAATCACATCGAGCCGAATCATACGATCACCAATTGCGTGCTGCGAGCAATACAATTTGCATGCCCGCATCATCTTCTTCAGCTTGGCTGGCGTTACTTGTTCATACGGCTCTCCAAAATCGATGCTAGTTTTTGCTTTTACTTCTACGAATATCAGAAAGTCTTTATTTTGAGCAATGATGTCAATCTCTCCTACACGCGTCCAGAAATTCTGCATTACAACCTCATATCCTTTTTGGATCAAAAAATGAGCAGCTAACTGCTCACCTTTTTTACCGAGATTCATGACGCCTGTCCGTTGTGTGGCAGGTATTTATCTCTATCGTTCGTATTCGTATGATTCGAGTATTTTTCTGGAAGAATTTTGTATGCTTGTCTGCCTCGTAATGCAACCCAGTAAATCATCGCAATGAAGATAAAGAGGAACGAAATTCTTCGAGAGAAGTAAGGAACACGTTCGTAGTGCATCCATAGAAACAATAACTCTAGGAATCCGAATGTGATCAGCGGCTGTACGAATACACGCAATTGTCCTTTCTGTAGGCTTGTGTAACGACTATTGTTTGAAAGCATCCGAATAATGATTCCAAGCAAAATCGCAGCAACAAAAACAATCGCCATGTTGAGCATGGTCGATCCTTGCATGGGCGTTGCTTTGTATGCCCAGAAATACCACGTGAAAATTTGTTCAAAATCCATGTTTCTTATGAGTTATCCTCTTTTCTTAATAGTAGCCCCCAATAATACGGTTTAACGCAGATCGTGTCCCTTTGTTTAAAAATGTGTCCACGTTCTAGTAAAAATATTCTATACATTCTTCCGTAACAGGAGTCCCCAATAATAAGGCTTTACGTAGAATGTGTCAACATGGACAAGCTGTGCATCTTTTATTTCCGATTCTATGTTATGTGGATCAAAGCAATAGCTCTCTAATGCAGGATATGGGCACCCTAATTTTGTCCCCCAATCGATAATAAGCACTTCTCCCCCTGGCTTGAGAATTCGCGATGCCTCCTTAACGGCAATCCCCTTTTCTTCCATCTGATGCATCGTATTCACAAAGATGACGCGATCCACACTTTCCGAATCAAGTGTGGTGCCATTGATTTTCTCGGCATTCGCATGAATGAAATCCATGTTATGAAGCATGTGACCATTCGCACGACTTTCCAAAATCTCTAACATGTTCTTCTGTACATCGATCGCATAGACATGTCCTTCCTCACCCACTCTCATCGCGATCGGCAATACCGTATGTCCACCACCACCCGCTCCGATTTCTGCTATATCCATTCCATGCTCAATACTCGCACGGTTTATGATCGTACGAGCCTCGAGCTTTTCTTGATGTTGAATGGTGATTGCTGAGCGAACCATACTTCATTCGTATTAGAATAACGGAGCTAGAAATCGTATTAATAATCCTTGTACGAGATTTGTTGCAATGAGAATTCCGACAAGCGCCACTACGATTCCGAGCAATTTGAAGAATGCTGCTGAACCACCGCGCAGGTTTGCCTCTGCCCATGCAACTTGTCCAAATATGCCAGCCATCGACTGTGCTTTAATGGTCATGAGTACTCCGAATGCTAAGATGATAAGTCCCCAGATGATATTCATAATTCTAGTTGGTAGTGAGTAGTTGGTAGTGAGTAGTCCTCTACAAACTACTCACTACCAACTACAAACTCCCTAATGTAATTGACTCTGTGGAACTCCTGCCCACATGGCCACTATTTTCTTAATTTCGTCTGCGGTTACTTTTGGTCGACCATCTTTACGTCTCAATCCTTTTTCGATTTCTTCAATTTTGGTGACAATATCGACTTCTTTTTTTCGTATTACTTCTAGCTGCGGTCGTGTATTTCGTCCTTGTTCTTTCTTTTTAAGTTCGGATAATTGTGCTTTTAGCTTCATTAATTCCGGCGGACAACTATCGAAATCACATCGTGCTTCGTATGATGCATGATGCAGGAGCGCGACAGCAGATTCTGGCGCAGAGTTTTCTCGAACTTTCACCGTAGCAGATGCTTCGTCGATGAGATCGATAGCTTTATCCGGAAGACGTCTGTTTTTGATGTACTCGTGTGAAAACCTCACCGCAGCTTTTACAGCATCATCTTCAATTTCCACATCGTGATAATCTTCATAGTTCACTTTCACGCCAAGCAAAATGGTGATTGCATCATCAACAGAAGGCTCATCTACAGCCACTAATTGAAACCGTCGCTCGAGTGTTTCGTCTGGCTTAATGAATTCTTCGTATTCTTTTGTAGTTGTCGCACCAACTAATTGCAAATCTCCACGTGCCAGTGCAGGCTTGAGCACATCAGTAAAGTTTACCGCACCTTCTGTACCTTTTGTTTGGACGAGCATATGTAACTCGTCGATA
>CAZHXK010000068.1:0-4843 GCA_964536565.1 uncultured Gammaproteobacteria bacterium | reverse complement strand
CAACAATATACATCTACGCCGGCCAACTCGAACCCCACAAAGGAATCATAAAACTATTGGAAGAATTCAAAACAAAACAAAATGCGTACCTCCACCTTTTCGGCGACGGAAGCCTACTGCAACTCGCAAAAGAAACATCACAAAAACACCCCCACATAAAAACCCACGGCCCCGTAACCCGCGAAGTCCTCGCCCACAACCTCGCCCACGGCGATATCTTCGTGTATCCTTCATTGGTATACGAGAACTGCCCGATGGCGATACTTGAGGCGCAGGCGGTTGGGTTGGAGATTGATGCTCCGCAATGCGGCGGCATAATAGAGTTGCTGGAGTCTTAGGGTAAACAACGGAATATGACGGGGATATATATCGTGATTTCAAACGTATGGATCTAATTAAAGCGTATTACAAAAGAAATGATACAGAAATTAGTAGCACGGATTTTGAAAGACTGGCTACTTCAGAGGAGAGTAATTTGATAGAAAGAAAATCCCTGAAAAGCAGGGGTGATCTGTCACGTTCTGGGGTAAAGAAGGATTTGAAAGCAATGTTGGGAAAGCAATTAAGTGCATTTGCAAATCATGGAGGAGGCTTTTTACTATTAGGAGTGGATGATGCTGATGGTAAAATTGAATACGGAATTGCTACTAAGATAGGAAATCAAGGTTTGAAAGAGTGGCTGGAAGATAGTTTATACAAAGCAGTCACTCCACCCCATGTAAATTTTTCTGTAAAAAAAATTGCAGTTGCAGGGGATGACTATGTGTATATGGTAGTGATAAAGGGCGCTAAAAGTGTACCATGTCAGGCGGCATTTGATGGAAGTAGTAGTTATGACGATGGTACCCCAAAAAAGCAAAAACAGATAAAGCGGTACAAAAACAAATATTTTTCGAGGGTAAGTTCAAAATCAGAACCAATTAATGGAATGCTTGTGGCAGATATTTTTAGACGTAGTGAATATGCAGATGTCGAGCTCCAGGTAAACTATGATTTATTTGATGAGACAAATTCGGTACACAATGCTAATCTAACGATAGTCATGAATGTAATTACGAAGATTCCCGCTGAGAGTGCGGCGATTTGGCTGTCCTTCGACGAGCATGTCATAAATCGGTCTAGCGGTGGTGATGATCATTATGTGACGTCAAATAGTTGTTACAAGCGGTTAGATCTACTGTACCCAGATATTCCTCAAAAAATATTCAAGCTTCCATTGAGAAAAGGGGACTTTGGTATTGCAGTTGTGTGTGTTGCAAAAAACATGTTAAAGAAAGAGTGGAAAAGAGTGATTAAGGGGGGAAGGTTGGTTGAATAAGATGTATGAAACCAACAAAAACATCCGGAATCCTCATCATAGAAAACGCGCGTGTACTCCTCGTGCGTCATCGTGAAGATGCAAAACACATGACGGGTGCATACGGCATCCCCGCCGGCCGTCTTGAGGGGGGTGAAACTGCAATGGAACAAGCGATCATGGAGCTCGAAGAAGAGACAGGGCTCATCACCACAGAAGAAAATCTTGAGCTTCTCCCGGAAATTTACAAAGCAACAATCGACCGAAAAGATGGACCGCAAACATTCACGCTGCAAGTATTTGTGTGCACGCACTACACCGGCACGCTGCGCGCATCTGAGCAAACCACCCCCGAGTGGATAGAACTTGCAGAGCTTCCGCACATCAACCTCCTTCCGAATATGGATCTCGTAATTCAAGATGGACTGGAAGTGCTATAATGATGGCCTATGATGGAAAAACCACTACAACAAGTAAGTCAGGAACAGCAGGCAGAATGGCATCGCATTGCAGACGAGCTGGAGACATTACAAGGAGAGCAGAATGACGGCCGAGGCGTGAGTTGTGTTCGTTCTGTGGTGCACTATCTCCGTGTGGGGGATATTGCGAGCGCACGGCAGGTGTGTCTTACTGACGGCGATAAGATGCGCAACTATCCGGTAATTAAAGACTATATTAAAGAACGCATGTTCGACGCGGCGGATCATCCATGGGCGTACGAAGACAGAGAATAGGGTAGTACCTATTGACAAAGCACAGAATATAAGCTATGTTGGGAGGGCTCATTAATAGCACAGGAGTTCGTATATGCACGTTGCGTATGTTGTTGGTAATCAAGCGATGGTATTGGGCTTTGGTCCGCCGCCTTCCGGTGTCCGATTTGTAATCTGTTTTTCACAAGAACAGGTGTTTGGAACTATCGCTGAAAACGGTGAAGAATTTTCTGGAGAAGAACGTGCTGCGATCGAGCAGTCGTTTCTACAGAGCGAACAACTTTGTACGGAAACCTCTGATCAGGACAGGATCGTGATCGACACCGCAGCTGCTGGAACGTTTATCGATCAGTGGAATCGGTATAACAGAGTCTGTGTGCCTGGTGGTGCAAGTAATTGGCATGAGCATGTACAGGATGGAACCTTCATGTTTAATACGCCACGCAATACCATGCCCCCAGGTGTGGTACCGGATGGTATGGTTGGATCACGCGGTAAGGACGGTATGTTCCGGATCCATGTGGCCTACTCTCGAGCTCAGTTTCGACAGCTCGCGCTGCAATTGGCTGCTGGTCGGCAGGAGCTTGAGAGCAATATGATGCATGCGAGTGAAGCGTCGTTACCTGAAGAAACTGATCGCGAGATGATCGTGATCGGAGAAGGTGAGACCCAACCTATCGCACGATTTCTGTCCCAGTGCTATCTCGAAGGCAAGTGGCTCAGTTGAGCAACCCCTCGCATATGCGGGGTTTTTTTGTATAAAAAAAGAGGCGATTTCTCGCCCCTGTTGCGTCACGTTAGTAAGACCTACTTATTATAAACAAACACCTTATTTACCCAGTCCAGTTGGAATGAGTCATCAGAATTTTTCATCGCCAACTCTATTATTTTTTCAGAATCCCACCAATAGTCGTTTACAACGAGATACACGCTATCAACATTCATATAACTCATCACGGCATGTGCGACATCTGGCGTTGGGTCTCCGTAAATCATGGTGAGGAAATATTCGTAGAGTGTGCCGCCTGTTGGGATGGGGTAGAGGTACTGTTCGCCATCGACAGTTTCGATGTAATGATCAAAACCAAGTGTCTGGATGGCTGCAGCGGAGACAGATTGATTCGCTAATACTACATGCGGAACATCTCCAGCATGCTTTTCAATTTCAGAAACCGTATCGAAATCCGCTTGTGAAACCGAATATCCATGCGCGCGCTCAACGGGATTGTTTCGAGGATATGAGAAGTATAATCCACCCGCCATTGCAACAGAGATCATTCCAATGCCGACAAATCGGACCGTGTTATCAGCATGATACAAACGATGAAACATACGCTGCGCGCCGAGCAACATAATGGGGTACAGGGTGATGAGTGCAATTTCCATGACGCGGATGCTGTAGTTTCCTTGTTCGTAGTCGATGATGAGGGGGAGTTCTAATCCGGAAGCAAGTAGTGCGGCATTTACGACGAGTACAAGGAACAACCCGGTAAGTAAACCGACAATGCCTTGGAAACGCGATTTTGAAGTTGATAAACGAACGCCATACGCGAACACAGCGAGCACGATGAACACCAGAAGATATCTGTAGGAGTAAAGAATATCGAGTGTGGGGTCGAAGGGGCGCAGCCATGTCATATCCCATGAGAAGTGAGGAAGAGATATCTGTGAGAGGCGACTGAGAAGGGATGCGTCTCCGGATCTAAATAGGAGTAAGAAGGGAAGGACGACGGTTGAGGCGGCAAAAATAAAACTCAGTAACATGGCACGTGCAGTTGCACCGAGTGATGAGTCCCAGACGCGAAGTAACAGAACAAAAATAAGTGCGGGCACACCGGTGAGTGGGTGCACAAAGGCTGCAGCGAGCGCGAGCATGGTGAGGTATACACGAGGGACGGGCTTATCGCTTATGGTGGTTAAACTCAAAATAACAAGCGCAGCAAAAAGTGCATTGGCTAATCCTTGTGGCGTGGTGACAATAAAAGGCGTGAAGGGGAGAAGGAATAACATCAAACCAGAAAGTGCAACGGCGACATCAAACCCTAATCGACGCAAACTATAAATTGATGCAGAAAGAAGAATGAGTGCTGACAGGAGTGGTACGAGGATGCGATCGAGTAATGAAAGTGCGTGGCTTGAAACAACGCGCGCGCCGGTAACAACGGTCATATATTGCCCGATGTAGTACGGTGTTTTGGGGGTGATGACATCTGTTTCCATGATTCGAGCTTCTGCTGCACGATGGATGAATGGATCAAATCCATATCCGTTAGGGAAAATGATAAACGCGACGCTGAGCATCATGAGGACATGTATAAACCCCAGAACAAAATGTGTTTTATGTCGGTATAATAAGTAATGAAGTGTCAGGAGGAATGTGGTGAAAACGAAGAGGGGAAAGAATAAAGAAGGGACTGCCTCCCATGGCGAGATAATTGCGTGTGTGACGGATGAACCAAACAACATCGAGAAGAGTACAAGCTGAAATCCGAGGATGAGCAATCCGAAAAATGAATGTCCGGAGGTGGAGAAGTAAAGTGAAATAACTTCCTGTTCTTTGACGAATTGGTGTTGTTGGGTGGGGAGTAGGCCGAGGAGGATGGGTAGTGCGATCATAGTCATCCCCATTGCAACGACAGACCAGGATGCCCCGTAGTAGATGATACTTGAGAGAATAATGAAGATGGATAGAACGCCGAGAAAACCGAGTGTTAGGCCCATCACGCTACGAACGAGTGGGAAAAGCCGACGTTTCACGATAAGCGAACAGCTGATAAGGTATAATAGTAATGCAAAAGCGCCTCCTACTGACGAGTGGATTAATAGATGGTTT
>CAZHXK010000067.1:0-4890 GCA_964536565.1 uncultured Gammaproteobacteria bacterium | reverse complement strand
CAGGCGTTGTGATAAAAGATGAGGATGGGAATACGCTTGAGGCATTTGGTGAATATATTGGCCACAAGACAAACAACCAAGCCGAATACCTCGCGCTTCTTGCGGCAGTACAGCGCGCACGTGAGTTAGGAGCAACAGAAGTGCTTTGCTACTTGGATTCTGAGCTGGTGGTAAAACAGATGAGACGAGAATACAAGGTTAAGAATCAGGCGCTGGCTAATATCTTCGTACAGGTGTGGAATGTCGCGACAAGCTTTGATCGCATTACATACAAACATGTTCGACGTGAGCGAAATACAGAAGCGGACGCGGAAGTGAATAAAGCATTGGATAACAGGAGATAAAAAAATGCGCTGTCTTATGTGATAGCGCATTTTTTAGTCCTCGTAACTTGATCGTCGATTCTTCTCAGGGAGTATCATCATGATCACCACCGGCGCGAGCACCCAGGCGAATTGAGCGATATCATGAGTAAAAGCAAATTTTGTTACTTGGGATAGCGGTACAACTTCATCATCAGGGATAAACGAAAGGATGGTTGAAAGAATCAACCCCACATGAATAACCGAGTATATAAAAACGTGAGACCACTTTTCCTTTCGAGTAGAACGGACAACACGAGAGAGCGGGCTCTTTTTTGACAGGAGATAATAGAGACCGACAAAGGCGAAGAGAAATACCACAGACTGCGCCGTAAACATATGCTCATCACTTAAGCCGATACCGAGTGCTGCGACATTTGGAACGGTTTTAGCGATTGCCATTGCGATATAAATCGCGACCATATTCACCACCAACCGTGACTTCCCCATTGAAAAACCATACAGCATAATCGCTAACACAAAAAATGCAGCAACAAATAAATCCCATGTTGGCTCTCGGAGATTTATTCCTGACAAGAAATTTGTGATATCAACAATGCTATACATGTACCTATAATACCATTTCTAGCATAAACAAAAAAGCCCCCGTAGGAGCGACTGCTTATAGCATGCGATACGTGAATCGACCGAAGGTTCCCATTACATGAGGAGTCATGATGCCAATACCAACAATTCCACCCAACTGCGACAATACATTCATGAGATACCCCTGACGAACACCGACGTAGCTTGTATCGAATGAAATCTCGCACACACATTTCCAGTCGTCGATGCGGTTGAATTCAGTTGGAACTCTCACCCCTCTTTCAGCAGCGATGTATACATCCTTCGTCACAATGAAGCCTGCCTCAAACCGAATGAAGTCTGGCGTAATCTTCACAAATCGTCTGACCTGTAGAAGGTTTTGTGGGTCGAGAATTTTGCGTGAAAATGGTGCACGACCGTTAATGAGCACCAGATCCATGGCTGTCGCAAACGCATTCAGCACATTCTCCTCTATCAGACCGTCTGTTGGCATCTCAGGAAAACCCAGTTCCCTTTCCTCTCCTCGTGTATCCTTCAGTGGAAGCGCGAGTGGACCATCGGCTACAAGCCTTACTCGAAATGTCGATCTATCATGCGTCATTAATATCCCCCGTGTGAATGAACTTGTTAGACTATCATACTCCTACCCACATGTCAATGCATAGTGCTTGATTTTTATATAATAAAAAAGCCCAGCTTCCTGCTGGGACTTATGCTTATCCCTGTGAGGACTCCTTATCCTCTTCTTGAGATTCGAACTCCACGTCTGAGTATGCTGTATAGAGCTCCTCAGGCTTGATGCCGATCTTTCGAGGGTCGAACGTTACGTGTCGAAACCCGGAGTCGTACTCGTGGTTGTAGTAAAAAGAACGAAGATAAACGATGTGCTTTGGACGTGCGATAATACACCTATCTGTTGTTGCATGGATTTCTCCTGGTTGGTGATGCACATCGTTTGCTGTCTTCTAGCTACGCGGGTCTATGATTTCAAACGGGGTCGAAGTGTGTTCCACATCAGTTTCTTGAGCGAGCTCTGCTTTCCGTGCCTCCATGATACCATGAATCCAATCGTTACATGGGCCGAAGAGAACCTCGTCGAGCCACGTCTTCACGCCCTCGCGATCGTTCTTTGGCGGCGGCTCCACGACACGAAAGCGTACATGGAACGTTGCACCTCTGTGCTCAGCGATTTGGTTGAAGTTGTGGAGGTGCGGCCGATCGAATGTCGAGTCGACAACAACCCACGTACAGTCAGTATT
The DNA here is from genome assembly GCA_964536565.1 of uncultured Gammaproteobacteria bacterium. Lineage (GTDB taxonomy): Bacteria > Patescibacteriota > Patescibacteriia > Magasanikbacterales. The sequence goes on along the minus strand of CAZHXK010000067.1, from coordinate 2,723 downwards.
CGACGCAATGACACCCGTAACCGTCGGACGGCCACTGAGTGTGTACAAGAGTCGCTCAGCAAGATCTGATCGACCCATGTCGCGGAGACGCTTTTGATTCGCTGCGATCAGGTCATCATCAGGCAGCGCACCATCCGGGAAGACACTCGTCCATTGATCACGCTTGAGCGTCTGTAATTCGCGCGCCGTTGTTTCAGCAGCATTCGCGGCGCTCCTTGCGTCAATGCGAATCCCACCAATCAGCGACATAAACCTATCAAAAGGTTGCCACCACGGTCGCTTCAAATTCGTGATCCGCGGGGCTCGATGTACCGACATTACCGTCTGCACAGCCCACGCAAGACCGAAAAATCCGAAGATACTCGGATGATTCCCAGCGAGTGCCACCGGCTTCTCGTCAGGAATTTCGAGATCTTTATTGTGAATCTTGATTCGAATATCAAGTGGCTCGTATACCTTACGGATGCCGTCGATTGCTGCGAGCATCCCGACCCATTTGATCCGGCGTCGAAACACAACTCGCAACATAAGACCAAAGATGGAGCACAGCCATATCCAAGCCGTGCGAAACATCAACCAGCGATTGAGCATCTCAACCTCCTCACATGTGAAAAAACTGTTCTAAATTTAGTAGATTTTTGGGCTTTTGTCAACCCTCTTAACTAAATTTGTACAAAAAAGCCCACTAGTAACCTAGCGGGCTTTTGCTGCATCAATACTAGAGTTCTTCTTCCAGTTCTTTCAATAACTTTTTCGCTTTTCTTGATGGCTTCTTAGGAACTTCGATCTGCACTTCGATGTAATGACTTCCGCGATGACCTCCTGAAAGATGCGTAATTCCTTTATCTTGCAGTCGGATGGTTTGTCCGCCTTGCGTACCCGATGGAATCTTTACACTTACTTCTCCATCAATCGTTTCGACATCCACTTCCCCACCCAGCGTTGCAATCACGAACGGAACCATGACGCGCGAGAATAGATCGAATCCACGACGTGAGAGTGTTTTATGTGGTGTGACATGCACACGAACATACAAATCACCTGCTTGCGATCCACGTGGCCCAGCCTCACCCTTTCCTCGCAACCGTATTTGCTCTCCATCTGAAATACCCCCTGGAATTTTTACTTTGAAATTTCCTGTTTTTTTGTATGATCCTTGCCCGTGACATGTACCACAATCTTTTTCTGGTTTCTCTCCTTGTCCTTGGCATGTATCACATACAGCAGCTGTTTTCATGGCACCAAGAATTGTCTGCTGCACACGAACCGTTTGTCCCTTACCGTCACAATCTGAACATGTTTTGAGTGAGCTTCCTTTCTCTGCTCCACTTCCCAAACAGTCATCACAGAGATCGTTTTTATGTAAACTGATTTCGCGCTCAATACCGAATGCAACGTCATGCAATGATAGTTCTAAATCCACAGCAACATCTTGCCCTCGCGCTTGGCGAGTCTGCTGGCCACCAAAACCGAAACCTTGAAAGATGTCTCCAAAGCCTTGGAATTGAGAGAAGTCACCAGAGAATCCTCCGAACCCTCCGCCACCTCCACCTCTATTTTCAAAATCAGATCCGAATTGATCGTACTGCCCTCGCTTCTGATCATCGGATAATACTTGATATGCTTCGTTCACTTCTTTGAACTTCGCCTCATCACCACCTTTATCTGGGTGATGCTTGTGCGCAGCTTTTCTGAAGGCACGCTTAATATCGTCGGCGTTTGCCGTTTTCTCTACACCGAGTGTTTTATAATAATCCTTACTCATAAAATTATTCGTGATCGACATCAATCAGCCACCACACATGATCCTTTCCATTTTCGTCCTCTAAATAGAGTGTGTTGTCGGCTGCTTCTATATGTTTGAATGTGTGTGAAAATGTTTCACCAGCAGTTGAGGTGAGCGTGAGCTGTCCTACCTCATCGAACCATTCCCATGTACCCGCATCATACGGGCGTTCATGAAGATACGTAAAGTATTCTCCCCCACCATCGAGAATGATGGATTCGAAGTCTGATCCTTGTGCGACGATCCATGCAGCAATCACATCTTCACGATGAGCTGCTGTGGGCGCAGTAATATCCTCAAAGACTACCTCACCTTGATCTGGCACACGGTCGTACACCTCAGGTGCACATCCGAATCCCAGCAGCACGAGAGCCACTGGGATTATGAATTTTTTCACTCCTTTGTTCATATGTTCTTTCTAGCTGAATCCCCGCATTCGCGAGGATGACAGGCTGTGGTATTCGCGGGGATGACAGAGCTTAAGAGCGCGGAACTTTTCTAGAACTACACCCTACCCCCTATTTAACTACTTCACCTTCAATCACATCTTCCGGTCCGCCATCTACCACCTTTTCTTTCTCACCTTCTGCTGCTGGCGCTCCTTCAGCTGCTGCTTGCTGATACATTGCTGCACCAATCTTCTGTGCAACCTCTGAAAGCTCTTCCATCTTTGCTTTCATTTCCTCAAGATTGTCAGCTTCAAGTGCTGTTTTCAATTCAGCAATTTTAGCTTCGATTGTTTTTTTATCGTCTTCAGGAATTTTGTCTCCTGAATCCTTCATCATTTTTTCTGTTGTCGCTACGATTGTTTCTGCGTTGTTTCGTAATTCAACCGATTCTTTCTTTTTCATATCTTCTTCTGCATGCGCTTCTGCATTTTCTGTCATCTTCTTGATTTCTTCGTCTGACAAACCTGTTGAAGCTGTAATCGTAATCT
>CAZHXK010000066.1:0-5059 GCA_964536565.1 uncultured Gammaproteobacteria bacterium | reverse complement strand
GCATTCTCTCCTGCATATCGACGCGAGGCCGGTGCATACGGTAAAGACACAACAGGTATATTCCGTGGACACCAATTCGATAAAATTGAGATGGTTTCATTCTGCAAACCTGAGGACTCTGAAACAGAACATCAGGCACTGCTTGCTATTGAAGAAGAAATTATCTCTGAGCTTGGACTACCATACCAACTGATTCTACAAGCTTCAGGGGATATGTCTCCGCAAGCTGCACAATGTTATGACATAGAAGCATGGCTCCCAGGACAAAACGCTTATCGAGAGCTCACAAGCTGCTCAAATACTACCGACTATCAGTCACGTCGATTAAACATCAAGTACAAAACAAACGACGGTCTCGAATTTGTACACACACTTAACGGTACAGGAGTTGCTGTCGGTCGTATGATTATCGCAATCATGGAAAATCATCAGGATGAGAATGGTGATATTGTTGTGCCACAACCACTTCGCGAGTACCTGGGCACCGACAAGCTCTCGGTCTAACCAACTGCAACAACGAGACTCGCCACTACAAAAACCGAACAAACCATGTTATGAGAAACCAATTATCTTCTCGTTACAAGGGGGGGCGCAGGGGGGGTTACAACAACCCTTTCTTTCCGAAGAAACAGAAAACTAAAAAAAAACAAGCAAGCTATAAACCGCTGATGACGGTAATATTGCTGCTTGTGAGCTTCATGGGGCTATCCGAGTACTCAGGCTTACATGTGTCTGATGTGCATATAGAGGGCTTACAGCTAGTCGATGCAACCCTCGTCGAGTCAGCGGTCCGTGAGGGGCTGTCAGGACGACGTGCACTTGGAATCCTCAGAAACAATCACGTATTTCTACTACCAAAGAAAAATCTCGTAGAAAGTCTCTCCAACCAGTTTCCACTTAAGGACATAGAGATACGCCGTACAAACCTACACACCATAACCATAACAGCAGGGGAGAGACTACCCATTTTTAGACTAGACTATCCACCCGAACATTTTTCAGTGATTGATGAAGACGGTGTAATTGTGTTCTCTGAGCTCGGTACTACGATCACCATACCAACAGAAGAGGAGGCTACTACTCCTGAAGACGGTAATGATGCATTAACCGACATCGAAACATCAGAAACACCGGTAGAGGAGCCCCCTGCAACTAGTGTCGTAGAATGTATCTTTTGCGACACATTCAGTCATTTAACCCTTATAACAGTATCCTCAACTCCCCCCAATAACTTCGATACAGGGTCATCTACCCTACCTAAAAGTACTATTACTTCCCTCTCTACTATTATAAACAGATTTGAATCTTTAACCATTCCAGTTGATCATATTACTATCACAAACGAGGCTCCTGAGACTGCCGAAATACGCGTCTTAGAAGGCTTCTTGGTGTACTTAGACCTATCTAAAGATTTAGAGCCTCAGATCGCAAACCTCGGAGCCTTACTGGACGAACAATATCCAACTGCACCACGCAACGTACGGTACATAGATGTACGCTATGGAAACAGACTGTACTTTCAATAGCAATCTAAAAAACATTGGAATTCGAAATATAGATTCCATACTATACCCGCATTCGCATATTCGAAACGGACTTACCGTCAGATCAAAACACAGCAAAGACCCACCGAGTGTAGCGCTCTAACATAAGTACTTGAAATGCCTTAGTGTCGTAAAACCTGTAGGGCAGAGATTCCCTCAAGTTAACATTAGCCTCAAGCAAACAAAAAAAGAGTCATAAGACTCCATAGATAATATCACTGTCCCCTTTTGTACTAAGGTAAGAAAAGTTCGGCGTTAACAGGAACACCATCTTTTCGAACTTCAAAGTGAAGATGTGGACCTGTTACGAACGGCCCTGCACCATTGGTTCCTGGTGTCCCCCCAGACAGACCAATGACGTCACCTTGTTGTACGTACTCCCCTTTCGTCACGTAAAACCGAGAGACATGACCATACACAGTTGAAAAACCTTGAGGATGAATTAGCATTAAGTAACTATAACCCTTTCCGTTATCACGGGCACGTGCGACATACCCCGATGCAGCAGCCTTAAGTGGAGTTGATTGTCTCGCTCTAATATCAGTTCCTGGATGCTCAAAAATATGGCGGAATGGGTATCCTGTGTCATGAAACTTGGATGTTACATACTGACTCGGCACCGGCCATATCAAACTAAACGGTCCTGTATTATTCAATTTTCCCTCTTTGGACAAGCGCGCTCGAACAGTACGTTCTAAATCAAAAACTTCAGATTCAATAGATTTGGCCTGCTGTTTCAAATTAGCAACAAGTGATGAGTACTTTTTCTCAGACGATTGCGTTTGTGCAATAAGTAATGACTTCCTACCTTCTTCACCTTTTAAATCTTCATGCTTCGCGTCTAACGTTGTCTTAAGTACAATAAGTTTATCCTGCTTATCAAGCTCATCCAGCTTCCTTTCTTCTAATGCCAAACGTGAAGATTTCAGTGTACGAAGACTGGAATCGAGGTTCGCTTCCATCTCAGCCAACTGCTGTTTTCCAGAAATAAACTCGGAGAGTGAATCATCAGATAAAATAACACTCACGACATTTTGTTGATTGGTTCTGCGAATTTCTCGTAATAAGGATCCAAGCCACTTTTGGTTCTCTCCGATTGAAATCTCTTTGTCCTCAATAGCGACGCCTACAATCGCCAGCTCCTGTTCAGTTGTTCCAATTTCAATTTTAGTAGATTCAATCTCCAGTTCAACACGCTCAACACGGATTTGGATTAAGCCCAGCTCGTTTTTTAACGTTTTAGTTTCACTCTGTTTTTGAGAGATCTGCTTTTTGAGTTTTGAGATACGTGCTTCTAGCTCAGCGACCTCTGACTTTCGATCTTGAATTTGTGTATTGAGCGCGTTCACCTCTGCATCCTCAGCCAAAACCACATTAAACCCAAACATCAGGCTCGAAAGCCCGATCATAACACTAACCGCGAATATAGCTGCGGATCTCATACATCTATTATAACACAAAGAACCTACGCAAGTCTGCTACGTGCATTTTCAATACGAGATAGTGTTGCATCTCTACCTAAGACACCGGCAATTTCAAATGGAGATGGAGAGTGCTGCTGGCCGGATAATGCAGTACGCAGTGGCCATAATACATCACCATTTTTATATCCCTTATCCGCAATCCAGCTCACAAGGTTATTCTGCAGCGCTTCCACATCATCAAATAAAACCTCTTCGCATTGTTCGAAATACCCTACGAGCTCAGCTAACACAGTGCTCGCCGTTTCCTTATCCGATTTCTTCCATACGAGAATATCTGAGTCATACTCAGGTAATACAAACACAAACTCAATTATGTCATCGATATCCGTAAAACGAACAAGACGATCCTTAATCATCGCAATGATTTTCTGGAGCTGCACATCGTCAACATCTCGCGTCACAAATGGTTTCACAAGTGCACGTAAGTCAGTATCACTCTTCAACTTCACGTAATGAGACTGCATCCAATCCAGCTTCTCAAAATTAACAACACTTCCGGACGAATTAACTTTTGAAATGTCGAACAGTTCTATAAGCTCATCCATTGAGTATAGTTCCTGGTCTCCCTTCGGATTCCAACCCTGAAGTGCAATGAAGTTTAATAATGCCTCAGGTAAATATCCTTTGTTCATGTAATCCTCTACAGCCACATCACCCTGACGCTTCGACAGCTTCGACTTATCTTTGTTTAACAACAATGGCAAATGAGCATACTTCGGAACCTCCCAGTCAAGCGCCTGATACAACAACACATGCTTTGGAGTTGAAGCAATCCACTCCTCACCTCGAAATACATGAGAAATCTCCATCAAGTAATCATCAACCACAACAGCCATATGATATGTAGGGTAACCATCAGACTTCATGAGAACCTGATCGTCAATGTCCTTATTGGGAATGGTAATTTCACCACGAATCAAATCAGTGAATGTTGTCTCTCCTGCATGTGGAACTTTTAATCTAACCACTTCCCCACTCTCCAAGTTTTTTTCACGACATGTACCTGCATATCCCATCACACCACCCTTCTCCTCCTGATGCTTGCGCATTGCATCTAATTGCTCTGATGTACACTCACACCAGTATGCTGCATCCTTTTTCAAAAGCTCTAAAACGTATGGACGGTATGTCTCCAGCCTCTCTGATTGAATATATGACCCCTTCTCTCCTCCATAGCCAGGACCCTCGTCTGGTTCAAGTCCAGCCCACGCCAAAGTTTCCAAAATATTCTCGACAGAACCATCTACCTCTCGTGACTGATCTGTATCTTCAATTCGAAGAACATACGCACCTTTGTGTTGCTTCGCGAACAAGTAATCGTACAATGCAACACGCAGTGTACCTAAATGAATAAACCCGGTTGGACTTGGTGCTAATCTTACACGAACTGACATACCTAATAATTTATCTTATGACGAAATGCGACGATGGGAAAAATAACTACTGCACGAAATATTCTCATGGCTCGTCTCGGCTGCAGCACTAATCGCCACAACCATTCTAATCCAATTTTCTGCAAAAACAAAGGAGCGCGTGGAGTTGTCCCAGCTATCATATCAAATGCACCACCAATTCCCATTACGATCTTCACATCAGGAAAACGATCTCTATACTTCGCCAGCCACATTTCCTGCTTACCTGCACCTAATGCAACCGCAAGAATATCCGGCGCAAAATTATTTATCTCGGTGATAACCTCCTCGTCGTCCTTTGCATATGGATGTGCCGTGTCAATTTTAAACGACATGTTCGGACCGATATATGAATGTACTTCCAATTCAGGATGACGCTCAGATAACGTGCGTTTGGCTTCAGCTGCGATGCCGGGCCCAGCTCCAATCAACATGAGCTTTCGACCATGCCGCTCACACAGACGCGCGGCTGTCTGCAAAATATCTACTCCAGTAACACGTTCACATCCATACAAACCCTTATGTAAAAGTGACCAAACAATGCCGATTCCGTCAACAGTTCCCATACATGATTCTCCTAAGACGTGTCTGAGCTCACTATCTTTCTGAGCAAGAAGCA
>CAZHXK010000065.1:0-5154 GCA_964536565.1 uncultured Gammaproteobacteria bacterium | reverse complement strand
GGACGAAGTGGCGCAGGTAAGACGACGATTATGCGACTCCTGCAGCGCAGCATGGATCCAACGCAGGGAGGGATATGGGTGAATGGTGTCGATCTCAAAGATCTTCGCCTTGCCTCTCTTCTTGAAAAAATCGGATACATCGCGCAGCAGCCTGCTGTGTTGTCTGGAACACTTCGATACAACTTGCTCTACGGACAAACGCCTGAGGAGCGGGCAAAGATCTCCGATGAGATGTTGTGGGAGTTGATGAGGAAACTCGAAGTTGATTTTGGGGATCGCCTCACTGAGGGGCTCGATACGAAGGTTGGGAAAAAGGGTGTGAAGCTTTCCGGTGGGGAAGCACAGCGCGTGATGATTGCTGCAGCAGTCCTCAAGAATCCACATCTCATGATCATTGATGAGGCGACAAGTTCGCTCGACTCAACGACTGAGAAATCGGTTCAGAAGGGGCTTGCGGAAATTCTCGAAGGAGATATCAGCGCACTCATCATCGCGCATCGTCTTTCAACAGTAGAGCATGTCTGTGACAAGTTTATTGTCATGCGCCCGCTCGGAGAGCTGGTGAATGGTGATTCGCAAGTGGAAGCGGTGGGGAGTTCCTTTGAGGAGCTGCATAAGATCTCGCCGACATTCCGACAGCTCGCGACCGATCAAGGCATCGCGATCGCGCAGTAATTATTGATAACCAGTGCTTACGGGCACTGGTTTTTTAATAGTCTTGCAATAAAAACGACAATTACGTATACTATCGACGTCTAATTCTGCAGTAATTTGAAGGATGTGGTGGAAGTAACTAGGTATGTTCCTAAAAAAGCACATCGCAGCAAGACCCCTAGAAAAGAACCGTATAGTAATATTTTCATAGCAAGAGTCCTCATGGCTCAGTTGGCCCAGGCGAAAGCCGGCCACTAAAAAATGGCTCGCCACCAAAATAATAATGAGCACGACTGGTGGCATGGTAAGAAGTATTCTAATGCCCTCATAGCTCAGTTGGTTAGAGCAACGGACTCTTAATCCGTGTGTCCTTGGTTCAAATCCAAGTGGGGGCACCATTCCTTCTTTGGCAAGTTTGCTAGAAAAGAATGATATGAAAGAGCAAAAAAGTGCACCCAACATTCTAGAAAAGATCTCCATAGACATCTAGAAGATAGGACGCTTAGCTCAGCTGGCCAAGCCGAAGGCGAATAATAAAAAAACCGCTCGGCCACAAACAATTTACAAACCGTGAACTTTCAGCTCACAGAAAAAGAAATAATATGGACGCTTAGCTCAGCTGGTTAGAGCACCTCGTTTACACCGAGGGGGTCGTAGGTTCGACTCCTACAGCGTCTACCAAAAAACCATCTCTGCGAGATGGTTTTTTGGTAGACGGATACTATTGACAAAGCGTTAATATTATGGTACAAATAGAAGCAGATAATTTAAAAAAGGAGTTCATGTGAGAGATTTTAGTTGGATCCGAGAGTATCCCGGCATTGCGGTCGAAGGGTTTGGTATGGTCACGCGACCACCAACAACCAGGTTCTGCTCGCTGACAGTTACTGAGGTCCATCGACGCAACTTGCTTGATGTAATGAGAGAGCGAAGGCGTGAGGTATTAACTATCGACATGGACCTGCGTGTTGGTGGAGATGGAGAGCCACATAAGCAGCAGATCTCAATCGATATCGAGCGAGAGTTGCTGACACACCCCAGCTCCGCGTGGCTCTTCGATCAAGAACGTAAGGGTTCGGGTGAGATGGGTCTCGCATTTCTCGCGCTCCCGGCTATCCTGCTGACGTTGCCACTTTCGATCCCCATCGCGTGCGCACGATCTGCTCGTGAGCGATTCAATAAAATGGATCGACATGTCGCTTTAATCGTGAAGAAGCTCGACGGGCAGCTGGAACCCGAAGTGTACGAGCTACTGAAGCGCGCAGCACACAATTCGTGGCAGGAAACACAGCGACGTAAACACAATAATTAGTACATTAATATCGCCTACGGGCGATTTTTTTATTGACGAACATCAATTAAAAAGCGACAATAAAGAACTAGTAAAAATATTATGAATAAAATAATCCAGAAAAAAACCTGGTTCAGTAAGATGTTTCGTGTGAGTCTCACCGAACTTCTTCGAAGATTTCCGCTTTCAATTGCCAGTGCGGTCGTTGCTGCAAGTATGCTGTCATACATGACGCGGAAGAATTTTAATACACTACCTGACACATACACTGCGGTCGTGCTCACAGGAATCCTCGGTATTATATTCTTCGCAGCTTTAGCATTTTTCGCCCAACGCAAATATGGCATCGGTAAAAAGTATTACATCACGCAGCTTCTTGGTGTAATTCCTCTCGGGCTTTTTTTCTGGAGTACAGCATTAGACTTAAACGGCGCCTTTTCTGAGCGTGCGGTTGTCTTATTCTTTTTGATGCTTGCTGCTTCGTTTTCGTTCATGCTTGTTTCTGCATATGTGATGAAGAAAGATGAGCTTGCGTTCTGGCAGTTCGCGAAGTGGTTATTACTCCGCATGTTTCTTGCGCTCTTCTCAGCGATTGTATTGTTCATCGCATTCGCAATTGCTATCTTCTCGATTAATGCTCTCTTCAATGCGCGTATCAGTGAGGATTATTACTTTATTCTCTGGCAATGGATCGCTATTGTCTTCTCACCAGTGTTCGTACTATTCGGAGCTCGTCCCACATTGGAAGAATATGACAATGACAAAGAATATCCTGAGATTGTACGAAAATTTACGCACTATATTCTGTCACCAGTTTTGGTTGTGTACTTCCTTATTCTCTACGCATACATCGCAAAAATTGCGTTCATTCAGCGTGCATGGCCAGATGGGGGGGTAGCGCTGCCGATCATTATCTACTCATCAGTAGTGGTACTCACGATGCTCCTTACTTTTCCGTGGTATGTTCGTGGCCAAAAAAGCGCAGCCATTAAAACACTTAAATATATATTCCTCTCATTAATTCCAATCCTTCCGCTCTACTTTATGGCGCTTGGGGTACGGATAGGAGAGTATGGAATTACAGAATCGCGCTATGCTGGGATCGCTGTTGGAATCTGGTTTGCATTCGTGGTGCTCACTGCGTTGTTAACAAAATTTAACCGCATTAGGGTATTTTTTGGTGCACTGGCTCTACTTTTATTCGTAAGTGGTGTTGGTCCGTGGAGTATGTTCAATGTGTCCTATATTTCTCAGAGCAACCAGCTTGAATCTGTGATTCGAGAAAATCAACTTCTGAATTCAGATGGCTTGTTTGATGTAGATGCATACGAATTATACAACCAGGACAAGACATACGTTGATAATGACGTCAGAAATGTCGCGCGCTATCTCGCATCACGTCACTCATTCAAACGAGTAGATGGTTTGTTCCCAAGAGATATCACGATTTCTCAAACTGACGAAGAGCGCAGAAGAGAGATCGAAGAAATGCTTTCGGTATATAACTATAACAATCGAGTCACGAAGGACTACTTCTACTACCATAGCGCGGATTCAGATCAGGTCGTCGATATAGAAGGAGCCGATGTCTTACTGAACTTGGATCGAAACATCTCAAACTCGCTTACGGTATATAATGCGAATGGGTATGTCATTAAAGCAGTGCAAGAAGGGGAGGACCCGGCACTCGTTGTCACAACACCCGAGGGAGAGCTACAGACAAGTATTGCGAGCTTTATTTACATCGCAGCTGAGGAAGATAACGATAATACGGTTGGGAGTAACGTGCCTCTGAGGATCGAGCTTCAAAATGAAACAACATCAGTTAGTGTTGTTGCGTACTCGCTATCAGGGACGCGTGTTGAAGGAAAACTTGTTGATATGAGCATCATGGGATACGCACTAGTTACGCATAAGTAAGACGAAAAATACGAAATGTGTTATAATGTCACTCAATAGATCCTGGTTTCCGCTGGGATGGGAATTATAATATATGCCTCCAAAGAAAAAGCCATCTAGCAAAAAAGCTTCTGCACCTGTGAGCGTTTCGATTTCACAAAAAATCGGTATTGCAGTCGCATTGTTGGCTGGGTTTGCGGCGATTGCTGCTGGTTTTGCAGCTGTACCAAAAAGAGAGCGTCCGCCAACTGAGAATCTACCAGCACATAACGAACAAGCTCAGGAACCTCAATACGAAGCAAAAGAAGAGTCGCCACGAAAATGGTGGGAGCGACGAAAAAGAGCGCCTGAGCAGAAAGAAGAAAATGATGGATATGGAGAGCTGTTGGCCCCAGTAACCGAACAAAGGTCAGCTGCGCTCACGGTAGCACCAACAGTGGAAATTTCAGACGGAGAAGCATTAAACTCAGATAAAGTATATGTGACAGGAGAGCCAGATGTCCGTCTTATTTCGTTAAGATTTAAACCAGATTCAGAAGCTGTATTGATAGATAGATTAAATTTTAGACTTGAGTCGCTTGGTGCTGCAAATGTCAGCATGTCTGGGGCAGTCGTATTCGCAGAGCTTCGCTTATTCGGATCAGACGAGCCGGTTGCTACGGCACTTATTACCGACGGAAACATAGATTTTTACAATATCGGAGTACAGGCTCCAAAAGGAGCATACACAAGACTCGAGCTTTTTGCAGATGTGCAGTCATACATCAATCAGAGTGATGGTGTTGTTGGTGCGCCGTTCAAGGTGTCGCTCGACAAAACATTTGTTACGCCACTCATCACAGGTATGACAACTGAAATGGATGCGCAATTGACAGGCGTCGCAGAATCGCCAACTCGTCATATCAAACGAACAGAAATGAGCATGTTATACTCAAGCGATATCGGCAAGGTTACGCCATCAGGGTTTGTTTCAAAGAGTAGTGAGCAAGTAGTTGCTATACTTAAAGTATGGAATAAGGGCTTCGAGAATTATGAAGCAAACATGCATAATTTAGTATTGGACGTAAATCATACATTCGCAAATGCAGGAGATACAACGATCAACATATACAAAGATAGTATGAGTAACTCTAATCTTCTCGGAACGAAAACAATGTCTTGGGATGATATAGATGGTACTGTTGTGATGGAGGATGTGGTATTTGATGATATCTCATTATCGTCAAATACAGCTCGATATGTCTACGTGACTATGGACACAAGCAGCTCGCAAGTGAATGCGAACAGCTCGCTATGTGTTGATATAAATG
>CAZHXK010000064.1:0-5249 GCA_964536565.1 uncultured Gammaproteobacteria bacterium | reverse complement strand
GTCGCAGCTCACATGAAGACTCAGGCTAAAGCAATCGCATAACAGCTGTATAAAATCCCTACTCCAAAGTAGGGATTTTTGTATACATGCAGCATTGTCAACGGTGATCCAGCAACGTATAATACAGACATGAAATATACTCTCATAGCATTGTGTTTAGTGCTCCTCTCTCCATATATTACGTATGCGGAGGATTTTAATCCCAGCTTCGTCATAACAGACAAAGACCTCGTAAACGCAACCTCAATGACGCGTGATGATGTAGAGGATCTCTTATATGCACGCGGAGGACTGCTCGCAACACTCCGCTTCCCTGACATCAACAACGTGCAGAAGTCATCTGCAGATATCATTTATGAAGCGGCCCAGAGACACACCATCAGCCCTCGCGTCCTACTTGTCATGCTTCAAAAAGAAATGTCTCTCGTGACAGATACCTCTCCAACACTCAATCAACTTAACTGGGCAACTGGATTCGCTGTATGCGACGCGTGCGACACAAAAGACCCTGGAGTTCGGAAGCACGCGGGCTTTGCTAATCAGGTTGATTCCACTGCCGCTCTCTTCAGATTCTACATTGAACACAAGCACTCACATCCCTGGATCAAGCGCGCATTACAGACATACTCAATCGACAACAAAATAGTTATCCCAGCAAATGATGCAACAGCCTATCTCTATACATACACCCCCCACATCGAAGGAAACAAAAATTTTCGCACGATCTGGAGGCAGTGGTTTGAGCGAAACTATCCAGACGGATTACTAGTAAAGGCAAATGCTCATCCCGACGTGTGGTATCTCGAACGAGGCAAGCGAAGACAAATTACATCGATGTCGGTGCTTCTGTCTTACTTCAACCAAGACGACATCGTCACTATTGATCAAGCAGACATCACGCTTATCCCACAAGGAGAGCCTATGAACTACGAGAACTACTCACTCCTGCGAGCAGGATCACGAACATATTTGCTGGTGGATGACGAACTCCTGCAGTTTGCATCAAAAGAAGCGATGCGATCATTAGGATTCAACCCCTTGGAAATAATTGATGTCGATGCATCAGAAATAACAAGGTTCGATATAGGAACCATGATCACCTCAGCGTCAGCATACCCAACCGGCGCACTTTTGCAGGGACGCGACTCGAATACAGTCTTTTATGTAAAGAATGGAAAGAAGCACGAAATACTCAACAACGGCATCATTGCAACAAACTTCAACAATGAACCGCCGGTGATCGTAAATGAGTCTGCTCTGAACAACTACGTAGATGATGAGCCCGTTCTGTTCAAGGATGGATCACTCGTGGCTCATATCGATGACGCTAAGATCTATCTCATATCTAATGGCCAGAGACGCTACATCCCAGATGAGCAAACATTCTCAAACCTAGGGTTCTCCTTTAAAGACGTTGTGTGGGTGGAAGATACGTTATTCAACCTCCACTCTGAAGCTGAACCACTAGGAAGTACTTCATAATGCGACCCCATAAACATGTCCATACACTTTGCAGCAATCACACCTCACTCCCCGCTCATCCATAAACCCGTTGGCAAGAAAGCCAGCGAAAATTTCGATAGAACACACACAGCATTTGAGAAGCTCAAGCGAGAACTGTACATTGCAAAGCTGGACACATTATTTGTCCTATCTCCGCACGGACCCACAACCCCACGCGCCTTCATGCTTTCCGGTCATCCACATGTTACTGTCGACTTATCAGCCTTCGGAGACCTCATTACGGATCACACATTCAAAGTCGATACACACGTTTTCTCAAACATACGTGAGGCCGGTAAACAAGAAGGCGTTCCCTTTATGGTCGACAGCTCTGGTACATGCGATTATGGCGTCTCTATACCTCTCATGCAGCTCAGTGATGTACTGGATCATACAAAAATTGTAATCATAAGACCCTCTCAACTCAACGCAAAAGCGCATATAGACTGTGGGTACATACTCAAAGGTATTGCAATGCAGTCAAATAAACGCATAGGTGTTATCGCTTCCGTGGATCTATCTCACTCACTCAGCACGAGTTCACCAGGTGGTTTTCACAAACTGGGATCCACATTCGACGAGAAAGTCCAAGAAATAATCATGCACTCGAATACAGCTGGTCTGGTAAACCTAAACCCACAACTTATAAAAGCGGCTCAGACCTGTGCATACGGTCCGCTCCTCATGTTGTTCGGCATGCTTAGTCGCGTAAAAACAAGGCCACACATCACAGCATACGAAGCACCATTAGGCGTCGGCCACATGACAGCACAGTTTAAACTCCATTAATGAACATTGCTCACATCATTCCATTGATTCGAATTCCCATGAATATGGGTTATTTTGATTATGAGATTCCAAAGGATATGCTGTGTCATCCAGGTCAGCTTGTGGAGATTCCATTCAGAAGTAAAACCATTTTGGGATGCATATTCCTCATTGATGATACTTCGCCACACAAGGGAAAACTAAAACCTATAACGAAACTGATTCATGAAGTACCGTTTCTGACAAAGGAGTACTTACAGTTCGCTATGCAGGTAGCTGGTGTGTATGGCGTCGCCCCAAGTATCATCGTCAGCATGATGCTGCCGGCCGCTCAAAAAAATTCCCTATCAAAGGCTCAGTTCACTCCAATCCCAGAGATTGCAAATGGTCCATCAAAATCCGAGGTTGTTCGGTACCACAATACAAAAGACATGATCGTCTCAATTCAAGAACAGGTCAGAAACATCAAAACACAGGTATTAATTCTGGTCCCACAGCAGCAACAACTGAAGCTCATGAAGTCTCTCTTCAAAAGCGCAGTGGCATGGGAAAGTACCATGTCAGTGAAAGAAAAACGTGAAGCATGGATAGCAATCAGAAACGGAGCACGAGTCATTATTGGAACACGTTCAGCTGTGTTTCTGCCAATATTTACATGTGAACACATAATTATTCTTGACGAAGAAAAGCAAGACCACAAAAGCTGGGAGCAAGCTCCTCGTTATCGAGTTCACGACATCGCACAGCGGCTCCAGCTCATTACAGGTTGTTCACTCACCTACTACAGTCGAACACCCACTTTTGCAACAATAGAATCAGTAACCAAAAAGAACCTTACACAAATCGGAGAGCGTCAACCTTCAACTATCACGCTTGTTGATATGGTAAAAGAGCGAGGATCAGGAAACTTCGATCCTATCAGCGCACAGCTGGAGACTGACATCAATGAGAATCTTACTGAAGAAAAATCTATCTTTCTGTTTCTAAATAAAAAAGGATTTGCGCAGCTGCTGAGATGCAACGATTGTAGTCATATATTTTCGTGTGCGTCCTGCCTACTCCCCTATACGCTTGGTGATAACAAGGCCATATGCAGACCATGCTCGACTGCTGTGAATGTCCCAACGCACTGTGAAAAGTGCAACGGCATGACGCTACGATATCAAGGCGCAGGTATACAACAAATTGTGCATTGGGCGCACACTAAATTTGCAAATAAAGCTCACATCATAGAAATGACAGCTGATGGAGATATGGCTGACATCCCACAAGGAAGGCCATCGATCATCGTGGGAACAACCCGCGTACTACCTCAACTAAGCACCATCAAACCAGGCCTCATTGCCGTGCTGGACGCTGATCACATACTCAAGATTCCGGAGTACAATGCTGCAGAACGAGCCCTCGCACTCTTCAGCACTATGGCAGCCACAGCTCGAGAGATGGAGCCACCAGCGACATTCGTCATCCAAACACATTCCTCGGCCCATCCCAGTCTGGAATCTCTCATTTCGGGCAAATTACAACCCTTCATAAAAAGCGAAAATGACGTCCGCCAGCAACTATCATACCCCCCATACTCTAAGCTTATGAAGATTTGGCTCGAGAAACCAAAAGCAGAAAAAACTATGAAGATGCTAAAGGAAGTTATCGCAAAGCATCTTCCAAAGATACAAGTAGTTTTGTACGCACTTCTACCTGAACAACAAGGAAAAAATAAGCGTTATGCAGTGCTATGCAAACTAGATTCAAAACAGTGGTGGCAACAGACACAGGTCATCACATCACTACTGAGACCGGGTATGAAGGTTGACATTGACCCCAATTCTCTGCTATCGTAGCTGTCTATATGGATATAAAACCAGCAGAAAAAGGACTTGATGTCCTTACAAATCCAAACCCACAACTCAGACTAACATCTGAGCCTGTTGATGTTGCTGAAATAGGAACAAGCAAATTTAATTCGTTTCTTGAAAAGCTCTACAAGACTATGCTTGACGATGATGGGATAGGGATCGCAGCACCACAAGTCGGTGTTTCAAAGCGAATCTGCATCACGTCAGACGCGGGAGAGAAACCTCAAATTCTCATCAACCCTGAGGTTGCGTGGTCATCTAAGGACACCATAAGCTACCAGGAAGGGTGCCTATCTGTACCAAACGTGTTCGGACCAGTCACACGACCAAAAGCCATACACGTCAAAGCATTGAATGAAAAAGGAGAGAAGGTTAAAATAAAAGCAAAGGGCTGGTTCTCTCGAGTAACTCAACACGAGATCGATCACTTAGACGGCATCCTCTTCATAGACAAAGCAGATTATCTTGAAAAAAATGAACAAGAAAAACAATCACTCCTCTAGTGAGCCATACCGAATCTTACTTATCGGCACATCCGATTTTGCAGTGCCGATTTTTGAATCTATCTCCAACGACCCACGATTCAAAATCGTCGGAGTCATTACACAACCAGACAAACCGTTCGGCCGCAAACATGAAGTGAAAAAAACTCCTGTGAAAGAATGGGCAGTCACAAAATCACTCACTGTTCTGCAACCAGCATCGCTAAAAGACAGCAGCATAGTCGAGGAGATCACCAAACTCAAAATCGATATATCACTCGTCGTTGCCTACGGGAAAATGATACCCGATCACATTATAACGCTTCCCCACTTCGGAACTACCAATGTTCATCCTTCGCTACTGCCAGAATACCGGGGTCCAGCTCCCATTCAATATGCAATTATGAAGGGAAACAAAACAACGGGAACAAGCGTCATGCTAATAGACGAACAAATGGATCATGGACCGATCTTAACTCAGATGGAATATCGGCTAAACGGAAACGAAACATACAGAGAGCTGTCAGACACACTGAGTCGCCTATCCGCAAATATCGTTCCCGATACTCTTGTGCTGTATATAAATGACACCTTAAAACCCACGGAACAGGATCACGACGCAGCAACATTTACTAAGTTT
>CAZHXK010000063.1:0-5487 GCA_964536565.1 uncultured Gammaproteobacteria bacterium | reverse complement strand
TCCAAACACACCTGTTTTAATTGCCCCCTGCACAATCGCTTCCCCAGGAGGATACGACACCATTCCTGTTTCAATTAAACCAACACCGATCCCTGGCTTGCCAATTTCTTCTAACATCCGAGGGGCAACAGAAAAAGACAACTCATCTCCTTCACGATCAACGACCAATCCAAAAGAAGAACCTCGCTCAAAATTAAATTCGGAAACACTCACCAAATTTTCTGCACTCGCATCTAAATCATGAATCGAAACGAGTCTATCGCCAGCCTCAAGCCCTGCTAATGCAGCAGGAGAATCATCCAGCACACTCACCACATCAGTATGAACATTCTCCACAATCGCAGTCTCAGAAATGTTCGGAGAAACTACACCAGGCGCACCAACCATGAAACCCACACTAAACAAAACAACCGCCAACAAAAAATTCATCACTACACCCGCAACCACCACAGCCGCGCGAGTCCATGGACCCTTATAAGCATAACTATCCTCGTCAGCTACATCAGAACCATCCTCACCCTTCAATTTCACAAAACCTCCAAGCGGTAACCAATTTAACGTAAACGTAGTAACCTTTGTCTTCCATGCGCGAATTCGCGGAGGAAACCCAAACCCAAACTCCTCAACAGTAATCCCCGCCTTACGCGCAACGAAAAAATGCCCCCACTCATGCACGAGCACAAGGACGGCAAGCACTAAAATAAATATCACAACGGCTTCCAACATAGTGGCATTATCTTAACGAATATCCACATTCGAAGCAACCTCCAACACTGTTCTTGTCCCCAACTTAATACGATCATTCGGACTTATCGTCATAATATCAGTCCAATGATATCCCTTGATCAAAAACGCAGCAGCATTAGGAATCCATCGCTTCGCACCACTCACCACCTCATACACACGCGGATCGCCCGGATATTTAACCACAAAAGCATTTGATCTCGATTTCTGAGCCAACGACAAATCATCCCACCATCGCGCCAAACGATTTCCGTCTTCATGACGATGCGTCCATGATTTCTCATTAAGCGTCACCACAATCCTTCCTTCACCATCAAGCACCGTCTGAAAAGCCAAACAGTTTCCCGCTTCCCACAAATACCCCGTCTTACTCGCAAGTACCGGAATATACAACTTCTGTCGTAGCAATCGATTCGTATGTCTAAACTGATGATGATACCGACGATCAACGGTTACCAACTCATCAAACGCGTACGATTTCAAACTTGCTGTATGTTTAATTTTTGGATACTCCATCGCAGCCTTAAACATCTTCCCAACCGAAACCGCAGAACCCACATTCCCTTCAGAAAGCCCTGACACATCCTCAAAATGCATATCATGCAAACCAAGTTCAACAACCTTATCATTCATTGCACCAATAAAATCTTCCTCGGAAATTTCGAGCGAATCAACAATCATCCGTGCTGGCACATTCATCGAACCAACCAACATCGATGCCCACAGATCTCGATTCTCAATAATATCGCCATTCCGAAAATTCATGTAATTACGATACGCGTAATGCTTATTCGAATTGTATGTTGTGTTATCACCAAAATCAAAACCATGATCAATCGCAACCATCGCCGTCATTAACTTTGTAAGCGAAGCGATTGGGCGAGCTTCATATGCATTCTTCCCTAACAATACACCGCCATCCTCTGCATCTAAAATCACATACGATTCAGTCTGTGTATAAAACTCGGGACCAATAAAAACATCATCAGCATACGCCGTACCTGCAGAACCAAAAAACACCACACAAGAAAAAATCACAACCAAAAATTGCCGAATCATAAAAATATTCCTAAACGTCATCCTGGAAGAAGAACTTGTTCGACTGATAGGACCCAGATGTAAACTGGATTCTATCGCCTGCAGCTCCAGAATGACAATGTTCGTAGATTTAAAGGTGTAGTGTGAATTGGCTACATTGTAACACATATATTAAAAACCCGTCCATTTCGGACGGATGTAAACTAGACGCTCACAACATGATGATGACGAACAAGCACGTCAAACACTTGTGACCTATCAAAGACCTGCATGTGCAGCGGCGTTTTACTGAACAAATCACACACAGCCAACATCTTGTCGGCGTCACGATGAGTCAGTCCAGAAACCTCACTTCGAAATCCCTGCGCATATCCACCGCGCTGGAAAAAGGCATGACTCAGCGCCTGGCTCATATCCACAACCGTTTCTGCATATGGATGTCCACCATCTGGATTTCGTCCATAGAATTCCTTATTCAGAATCCTTCTAGTAAACGCAACATATCGCACCAATACTTGGCCAACATCGTCACGAACATTATGAGATAGATCAATCAGATCAGCGCCAATCAAAGAAGATAGATCTTGTTGAAGACTCACTTCAGCAAGAGCACTCATCTGAGCAATAGTAAATGAACGATCAACACAAATAGGATACGTATCATGAGGATTCCAACCTGACGGAATGAACACCTCGGTCGGCCACAACTTACGATATGCTCTCTCACTCATACCAGCAACCGAATGAAACCCCCTGTCGATCATACGATCAATCTGCCACGAAATGTCTCGAATTTGCATCTGAACCATTTCCCAGATATGCGGTTTATTAAGACCGCCAGAAAAAAGAACTGTCATCAGCTCTCGAGAGATAAACTGCGAATCACTCGGATCGAGATTCCGACGTCGAATAAGTTCCACCAGTTGCTTATCGGTAATTCTATTTCCGCTCATTGAAAGAACTCCATGCAGTGCATGCGACATACCTGAGGCCATGGAACATCCAGGACACACAGACCAACCGCACCGCTGCAACTTAAGATGAGCACACACTAACGCATTCTCAGCATATTGTCAATACAAAAACACACTGCTTGCACAGCGTGTTTGTAACTATCAACTATCTAGGTCGAAATCGTTTCCACAGTTTCTTACCAACCCAGTACACCAACCATGCACCAAGCGTATACAAGATCATCACCGGAATATAAATTATAAGCCACGTCACGCCTGCAAATACAATCTGTAACGCCTCAATCATACTTCGAACTGCATTCTTTACCACAGCCCACGGCTTCCATGCATTCCCATCATCAACAACAGGCAACAAGTCTGGATCAGTCGAAAGATTCACTGTAATTGTCGACAAGTCCGCAGACTCTCGCAAATACTTCATTTGCCCTTCGGTTCGTTCAATACGTGACCGCACGTTAGTAAGCTCACGCTGCACTGCTAAAATATCCTCGATCTTAAATGCGCGTTTCATGATCTCCAAAAACTGCGTCTCTGTTGCACGCAAATTAGATAATTGCGCTTCTAAATCAACAAACTCCTCAGTCACATCTCGCCCCGTAACAGACTCACTCTTCATCTCACCCATACTCTTCACCTGCAAAATTCCCACATCAAACAACGCAGACGGAATACGAACAACCACAGAACCAGTCGGCGCTAAACCAAATTCAGAAACATTACTACTCACCACAAACCCACCATTCGCCTGTGCAAAACGTGAAACCTCACCAATCGTATCCACTACATCCTCAACAACTACAGAAAGATGTCCTGTTTTAATAATCAAACGATCATCCTGCGCAACATCAGCACTTCCCGGAGAAGGCGCTGCCGCAGGTTGTGCAGATTTAGATGATGACAAAGAGAACACCGTACCGCGAGATTCCGCAGCAACATCAGCAACCTCCTCATATCCAAAACCATCATATCCCTCATCTGTATATACAACCTTACTTCCAAAGAAATTCTGCACGAGCACAATAACAGCCAGCAAAACAATAACACTCCCTAATCCCCATATAATATGTTTCTTCATACGCATATATATTAATTAAGCAGCTTCCTCGACTTGTGCCGATAAATTCAAAATATCTTTAATAGCCCCTTTCCGACCTGTAAAACTATCTCCTGTCGAAGCAGAACGCGCCATTGCTGCAATCAACGCTTTCAAACGTAGTATCTCAACATCCTTTTCATCCAACTGCTCATTAGATTCCACACGCGCTGCCTCCGATCTTTGTAACGCAACACCAGACTCATCAACCCTCAACTGAAGCTCATCTGATCTATCTTGTTCATCCAAAAACGCCCCTTTCAACTCACCATTTTCAGACTCCACACGCTGAACTTGTTCTCTCATATCATCAAATTCCGCAGAACGAGCAGCATCAACCTCCTCAAGCGCACGCACGCGACGCTCGCTATCCTCATAAGAGGCTTTCATATCCGCATACGTCAACACAGACTCACCACCAGCATCCCCCAATTCCTCTAGTCGCGCACGAACTCGCGCAACATCTTCTTTTCTATGTTCAACACGATACGGCAATTTATCCCCACTTATCCGAATCCTATTCCCAAAACCTAGAGACTCATCATTCGTCGATAACGTAGCCAAGCCTGCTTCTAAACCAACATCATCCAACTGCCCTGCAATTGTAAGCATCTGATCTGCAAATAAATCTGGATCGTTATCGTACGCAGCATCGTAATGACTCTGACGAAATCCATGCTGACCATGATACATAACCTTAATCGAAGGATAATGCCCATCTTTTACCAAATCCTCAGCAAATTCATCTGGAGGGGTCGATAGAAATTTTCCATACAACACAAGAATATCAGAGTGATTCGTCCTTGGAGCAAACATCTCCATATGCTCACCCTGACTATACCGCTTCAAAAACTCTGCACGAAGTAATTCTTGAAACGTCCGCTGCAAAATCTCTGGACCAAAACCTCGAAACACATCTCCAACAAACGCATCATTAAAAGAAAATTCCGTAGCAGCCCCTCCATGCGAATTCTTGCTCAACGGGAATCTCTCGTCCTGAATACCAAAATAATTATGAATCATCTCTAAGTACGTAGCTTGCTCATCAGCATCCAACTCAGCAACAACTCCCTCAAGCCGACTCATCAACGTATGAGTCAAAAAAGGTTCCAGCCTTTCATCAGCCGACTCAGCAACATCAACAAATTTTTTACCAAGCACGTCACGAACTTCAACACGCAAACCATCATACTGTTCAACAGCATGTAAAACAGGTACCTCCCGATCAGGCACAGGAGTAGGCATTGTTTCCCTCAAAGACATAATGTTTCGATAATTACGAACAGTATATCACACTAGCCCGCAATAATCTTTACAACTTCTTCTTTTTTCTCCTCCATCATCTCCTTGTTTTGAGCTTCCAAATTCAAACGCAACACAGGCTCTGTGTTTGACGGTCGAACATTAAACCACCAATCCCCAAAATCGAAACGTACCCCGTCCATATCTGTAAAGTGTCTCGCCTCTTCTTTATACAGCCCAACCAACTTGTCTATTACAGCTTGCTTGTCTTTCACATCAAAATTTATTTCACCCGAATGTGCATAAGGACGAACGTCCTCAACAATTTCAGACAACGGACGACCATCACGAGATATCATTCGCAACATCAACAGTATCGTGTACTCAGATGCTTCC
>CAZHXK010000062.1:0-5751 GCA_964536565.1 uncultured Gammaproteobacteria bacterium | reverse complement strand
CCGCGCATTTATTCATTATCCTGCTGTGCGGTCAGGAGCCGGGGATGTCATTACGACACCGGTTAACAGCCATTTTTTTAATATATGACTGTTGTAGATCAGGTTAGAAGTGAGTTCGAAGAACTTATTTCAGACAAAACATATCTCAAGTTTCCTAAAGTAGGAGACGTTATCGCAGGTAACGTTATTTCAGCATCTCGAAATGAGGTGCGTATTGATATTGATGGCGTCGCTATTGGTGTCGTTCGTGGAGAAGGTTTGTATAATGAATCTCCACAATATGCAGAACTTAAAGCAGGTGATACTGCAGAAGCAACAGTTTTAGAGCTAGAAAATGAAAACGGAGAACTCGAGCTCTCATTCCGCGAAGCCGGATATAAGAAAACATGGGACGAGTTGGAAGCATTGGTAAAATCTGGAGAAGGAGTACAAGCAACAATCGTTGAGGCGAATAAGGGTGGTTTGATCGCTATGGTTGCATCAGCTCGCGCCTTCCTCCCAGTTTCACAGCTTTCACCAGACAATTACCCTCGTGTACAAGGTGGTGATAAGCAAAAAATCTTGGAGAAACTCAAGAGCTTCATCGGAAAAGAATTTACAACACGTGTTATTGATATCAATCAGAAAGAAGAAAAAGTGATCGTTTCAGAGAAAGCGATGTGGGA
Organism: uncultured Gammaproteobacteria bacterium; assembly: GCA_964536565.1. Taxonomy (GTDB): domain Bacteria; phylum Patescibacteriota; class Patescibacteriia; order Magasanikbacterales. The sequence goes on along the minus strand of CAZHXK010000062.1, from coordinate 5,086 downwards.
AGAATCAAAGAAGAAGTTGCTTGCTAACTTCGAAGTGGGACAAGTAGTGAAAGGAAAAATCACAGCACTCACAACATTCGGAGCATTCGTAGAATTCGAAAGCGTCGAAGGATTGATTCACATCTCAGAGCTCACATGGAAACGAATCAATCATCCATCAGACGTTGTGAAATCAGGGGATGAAGTACAAGCACAAATTATTGAAATTTCAGGTGCTAAGATCTTCCTCTCAGTGAAACGTCTATCAGATGACCCATGGAAAGGATTAGAAACTCAAATCAAATCAGGTGACAAAGTAAAGGGAAAGATTATTAAGGTGCAGCCATTCGGACTTGTTGTTGAAATCACAGAAACAGTTCACGGATTGGCACACATCTCAATGCTTTCAAACTCTACTGTTCCAGACATTAATGCAGTTGCTGCAATCGGGGATGAAATGGAATTCGAAGTTGTTGAACTTAACCCTGCAGCACATCGTCTTGCATTGAAGGTACCTGGAGTGATTGCAAAACCTCGTTCACCAAAACCTGCAGCTAAGAAAGAGGCAGAAAAACCAAAAGAAGACGATAAAAAAGAGGATAAAGAATAGGAAGTCAGCATATCTTATACGTGATTCCTAATACCTAACACTCAATAACATGTCCCAATTCGCAAAAAACTTTCTCCTGGTAGTGGTTGGATTGTTTTTGCTAGCCATGGCGCTCGCGAATTTCATGAAGCCGGAAGTTAAACCAGAAGAAGTTGATATCTCAACATTCATTACACATATCAAAGGGGGGGAGGTCGCAACGGTTGATGTGAAACCAGAATCATATGAATTCACATTGATCGGAGAAGAAGTTATTGGAGAAGGTGAAACAGCAACATCAACTGAGGCGGCAGTTGCACCAATCTTCAAAGTAGAAAAAGAAATCTCCGAGTCTTTTGGAGAAACCGTAGACCATTACAAAATCGATCCTGCGCTTCTAGAGGCTATTGAGCTTACTGTTGTGCGTGATCGAGGTTTCTTGTTCTGGCTCATTAATATTGGTCCATGGTTGTTCCCGATTTTCTTGATCATCGTGTTTTTGTTCTATATGTCACGCCAAGTGAATGGAGCAAACTCAAAGGCGATGATGTTTGGGCAGTCTAAGGCGCGTGAAGTACTGCCTGGAAAAGATGATAAAGATCCTGTTACATTCAAAAACGTTGCGGGAAACGAAGAACCAAAAGCAGAGCTCGAAGAGGTTGTAGACTTTCTGAAAGATCCAAAGAAATTTGCAGATGCTGGAGCAAAGATTCCACGAGGTGTCTTGCTTATGGGCCCTCCGGGAACAGGTAAAACATTGCTTGCACGCGCAGTAGCGGGTGAAGCTAATGTTCCGTTCTTGCATATCTCAGGCTCAGAATTCGTCGAAATGTTTGTTGGTGTGGGTGCATCTCGCGTTCGAGATTTGTTTCGACGCGCAAAAAAACTCGCTCCAGCTATTATCTTTGTAGATGAGATTGATGCGGTTGGACGACGTCGTGGAGCAGGTTTGGGTGGATCTCATGACGAACGAGAACAAACATTGAATCAAATCTTGGTAGAGATGGATGGTTTTGATCCTAACTCAGGAGTAATCGTAATTGCGGCTACTAATCGTCCAGACGTACTCGACCCTGCATTGCTTCGACCAGGTCGTTTTGATCGACGCGTCACACTCAGCCTTCCAGATATTAAAGCGCGTCAACAAATTCTTGGTATTCACGGGAAAGGAAAGAAGTTGGAAAAAGATGTGAACATGCGAGAGATCGCGGAACGCACGCCTGGATTCTCTGGTGCAGATCTTGCAAACTTGTTGAACGAAGCTGCAATCTTATCTGTTCGAAAGAAAGCTAAGAAAATCTCAAAACTTCATATTCTTGATAGTATTGAAAAGGTATTACTCGGCCCAGAACGCCGAAGCCGTATCTTCACTGATCGCGAACGCAAGCTGACTGCCTTTCATGAGGCTGGTCATGCGTTGGTTGCGAACAAGCTTGAGCATGCAGATCCTGTTCGAAAAGTATCAATCATCTCTCGTGGGCACGCAGGTGGATACACTATGATGATGCCATCTGAAGATAAGAACTATCAGACGCGTGCACAATTCCTCGACGACTTGGCGGTGGCTATGGGTGGATATGTCGCAGAGAAAATGATCTTCGGAAAAGAATTCATTACAACAGGCCCATCAAGTGACCTACGAACAGCAACAAAGATTGCTCGACGTATTGTGACTGAATTTGGAATGTCATTTGAACTCGGACCACGAACATTCGGCTCATCAGATGAAATGATTTTCCTTGGACGCGAAATGACAAACAACCGAGACTACTCAGAAAAAGTCTCAGAAAAAATTGATGAAGAAGTTTCGAAGTTCCTGGGAGGGGCTGAGGCTCGTGCAGAAGAGGTGATTACAACAAACAAAGATGTGTTGGTTGATATTGCACAAGCACTTCTCGTACATGAAACACTCGAGCAAGGAGACTTCGAAAAGATCATCGCTGGTGAAAAACTCGATCCTCCGGTGAAAGAAGAGAAGAAGAAAGAAAAAACGGAAGAGGAAAAACCCAAGAAAGAGACTACAGAAGAAAAAGTAGAGGGGAAGAGAGAGAAGCTCGAAACGGAAAATTCGAACAAGAAGGAAGATTCTAAGGCAGCTGATTCTCAATCAGCAGAAAGCTAATAGTAAAGCAGGAAAACCTATGCGCAGCTTGCGAAGCATAGTTTTCCGTTACTATAAGTGCCGCAGTCCTGCTCAAGCAGGGCGGAGTAATAAGAAAACGCCCGAAGCGGCGCAGCCTCTGGTAAGGCGTGGCTCAATATCAGATAACGCCTAAAATCCCGCTCACGCGGGATTTTAAGTTGACAAAAACCCCACCACGGAATAGGATACATTGTTCATTGAATATGACATGAGGAGGGTCTATGAGTCCATTTGCTTCAGTAATGTTGACTGTATTTTGTATGGTAGGTGTGAGCAGTATAATTGCGGATTTTGCATCGGGGCAGGGTCCACTATCAAAAATTCTCGCATCACATCTCGAGCGAAAGCGTCTCACTATAGGCCAAAAAACTCACAAACAAGAACTGGCTGAAAGAGAGCTGCAGCTGAAAGAACGCAAACTCGCACTCGAAGAAGAAAAAGAAAAAAACAGAGGACGTGAAATAGCACTTCGTGAACAGCGTCTGGCAATACTCAATGACGCGGTCTCAGGTGGTGCGTCAACGGGCATCGTTGCTGCGCTTGGAAATGAAGAATTATTTGAACTTGGTGAAGTAGAAGGGGTGGATGTGTCAGGATGAAGAGATTAAACTGTGTTCTGTATGCGCTTGTGGTTGGACTACTATTCATGTGGGGGTGTGGTGAAGCAGGTCCTACTGAGTCGGAAGTACTGACCGATAAACTCTATGCAGCCGGTGCTGACCCAGCAATGCTGCTGTATACGTTCCTCTCCACGGTCGCTGCGTTTTCAGCTGCGCTGTATTGGTTGGCGGGTCGTGGTGTGCGGGAAGCCATTATTGACGGACTTCGTTTTGGTGGTCTGCTCATGGCATGCATCTCTCCAATGTTCTATCTCATCGCCGAGAACAAGGAATATGCGTACGCGCTAGGTATCGCAGGGCTCTCTGCGGCTATACTCACGACAGTTTTGTTTTATAACGAAACGTATCACGCGCGCCGCCGTATGCGAACCCGCAAACGAAATCATGAGCTCGAGGATAGAGAGGCTATGCCAGATGACGTAGACGAAGAAGACGTCGATATAGATTTGGAAGCCGCGGACATCTAGTTAACACCAACTCCGCAGAAGCGGAGTTTTTTAATACATATAGTCAGGATGATTGACATAATGCACAGAAAGCGGTAGTGTACGTTCGATCATTCACAAGGCTACGAAAAGGAGACTTAATTGAAGAGAAAATATGTTGCAGCGCTGTTGCTTTTCGGATGCGGGATGCTTATTGCGACCATCTCCTTCTTTGTTGTAGGTAGTCCAGATACGACACTCAAGGCATTCTTTCATGCTGCGATGGTAGGTTTTGGTATGGTCGTGGCAACTCCATTTATCCTGCAGCCTCGTTTCATTCCACGTGAGCATACTAATATTCGTAACGACTACAATTTTCACGACATAATTACTCTGACAGTTGTGGGTGTGCTCTTGATCACGTTGTTTTTCTTGATGAGGGCGATCACACCGAGGGGGGTAGTGATATTTAGTGGTGGTTTTATTGGTACGTGCGTATACAAAGCACAGCAGTGGGCAGGGAACTAGGAATATTACAAAGAAACACTTGAGTCGCCGCCGCTACCATGAAGTAACCCCGCTACGGCGGGTTTTTTATTACGCAAACATACACATGAAATAAGCAAAAAAATATGCTATACTACACGCACCAAAACAAACATAAAAAATATGTCAGACAGCGCACTTTTTCGAGTCATTTTAAAACGATCGTGGCAGCTTTTGTGGAAACGTCCATCCATGTGGATTCTGGCGTTTTTCGCGACTGCGGTTGCGGGTATGGGAGTTATTGATGCATTCCTCGGTGCATGGCGCGTTATGACGCGTGCAGCAGCACCATCAGTTGATTTTGTGTCATATCAAGGCTCAACCATCTGGACATGGCTCACGCCGCCATACGACCTCATCTATCTCCCTGTGTTTGCGCTCATCTTTATTGCAGTATCGGTCCTCTTTTTCTTCATAAGCGTCATCTCGCTCGGCGCACTCATTCGTGCATCAGTAGATAAAAAGGAACATACAATCAGCAGTTCTTGGAAATACGGACTCAGGCATATGTGGGATTTGGCGGGGCTGGTAATTTTGCGCAAAGCAGTCATCTTCTTCCTCCTGTTTATATCCGTCATTGTTGGGTCGTGGTTATTTCGTATGGGGACGACGGCTGCGGCTGTACTCTCGGTATTTTCAGTGCTGTTTTTCATTCTTGCGATTGTAGTTATCAGTTTCCTTACGGTATACGCTGAGGCAGCTGTTGTTATCGATCGACTGTCATTCACAAAATCAATCCGCAAAAGCATCCAGTTTGAATGGCACTGATTTGTTTCGTGCACAC
>CAZHXK010000061.1:0-5968 GCA_964536565.1 uncultured Gammaproteobacteria bacterium | reverse complement strand
GACCATTGTTTTTCATTCGAATTCTATTTCTGTTGTGGTCAGTTATTTGGTTATGCGGATTGTGTTGCGCTTGGCCTTTCTGGTGGATGGACTGTTGGGCGGATTGGATGTTTTATGATTCACGACCATCCAGGGACGCTCACTGATTTTTTCTTGGCTGTGCAGAATGCAGATGGGCAGGGTGCACGGCATGATCTTGGTTTGTATGATGGTATTTTGACTGGTGTTATTTTTGTTGTGCTCGTTTTGTATCAGAAAAAGAAACCACGGTCCGGTATGTTGATGGCTGTTCTTATGGTGCTATACGGTTCGGTGCGCTTCTTCCTCGATTTTCTTCGAGCGACAGATTTGCCACAGAGTGATATTCGGCTATACTCATTAACTCCTGCGCAATACTTGAGTATTGGGTTGGTTGTGTGGGGAGTATGGTTAGTGAGAAAGATTTTGAAAGCTAAAAAATAATGGAGAGTTCGCATGAGTCAGGTCCATTGCGCCACCTTGGCCAAGCCGAAGGCGATGCATCTATATCTTTCACCGTAGGTCGCCACTGAGTATTTACAATTTAGTTATGGAAGGTTCGCATAGTTGGTCCATTGCGCCACCTTGGAAAGGTGGTGGGTTTCGGCCCACAGGAGTTCGAATCTCCTACCTTCCGTATATAAAAGACATCCTCAGCGGGATGTTTTTTATTTTGCTATAATGTCAGTATATGAAAGGTTCATCAAAAGCAACCACTCCAACACAATATATCAACGAGCTCGAAGGTGAACGTAAGGCATTCATCAAAAAGATGCATACGTTTATTCGTAAGAGTGCCCCATCACTCAGGCCTTATATGGTGTATGGGATGATAGGGTATGGGAGTTATCATTATAAAACGAAGTCTGGTTTGGAGGGGGATTGGTTTGTGGTTGGGTTGGCGAGTCAGAAGAATTTTGTGAGTGTGTATGTGACGATGTGTGACGGAAATGGGTATCTTCCGGAGAAATACAAGAAAAAATTGGGGAAGGTAAAGACAGGGAAGAGTTGTATTAATATTAAGAAGCCCGCGGATATTGATATGAAGGTGTTGGGGAAGATTTTGAAGGAGGTGGAGGTATTGTATCGGAAAAAGAAGTGATGGTCGGTTCGATTTGATTATGTTGAGAATTTTGTTAAGATTTGAGACTTATTAACAGGCGTATTTATGATTCTATCCGATACAGATATTAAAATGGCGATTGAAGCAGGGGAGATTACGATCGATCCATATGAAGAGAAGTTTGTTCAGCCAGCATCCATTGATTTGCGTTTGGATAAACATTTTTTGATTTATGATACGAATTCAAATTATGTGATTGATCCGAAGAAGCCGATCGATCCGATGATGCGAGAGGTGATTATTAAAGAGGATCAGCCGTTCGTGTTGCACCCGGGTGAATTCGCGTTGGGGATGATTTATGAAACAACCGGTGTGGCCAATGATATGGTGGGACGACTGGAAGGAAAGAGTTCTGTGGGGCGTATGGGTGTGATGATTCATGTGACGGCCGGGTTTCTTGATCCAGGAAATTCGTTGAAGATGACACTGGAGTTGCATAATACCGCTAACCTTCCGATTCTGTTGTATTATAAGATGCCGATAGCACAGATGGCGTTTGAGCGGATGAGCAGTCCTGCTTCGCGGCCGTATTCTAAGGAAATGGGAAGTAAGTATGTGGGCGATACAAAACCACGTGCGTCTCAGATGTGGCGAAATTTTTATAGTAAGGAGCAGATTGAGGAGATGTTAAGCGATATGTCGTCGAAGGAGTAAGTGAATATTATGAATTGGTCATTAATCACGGGAGCATCAAGTGGGATCGGTCGCGAGATTGCGAAGTTGGCTGCGCGAGATGGATATGATGTGGTGTTGGTTGCACGTCGTCGAGAGAAGCTTTCGGAGCTGGCACGCGAGATTGAAAAAGAGTTTGAGGTGAAGACTCATGTGGAGTCGATTGATTTGGCTTCGACTAATGGCGCTGATCTTTTATATGATTCATTGGCGCATGAGGGGATTGTGGTTGATGTGTTGGTGAATAATGCTGGCTTTGGTTTGCATGGTGATTATATTGAGACGGATGCCAAGCGTGAACGGCAAATGATCGATTTGAATGTTTCTGCATTGACTCGATTGACTCGATTGTTCTTGCCGGGGATGATGTCGCGTCGATCAGGGTATGTTATGCAGGTTGCGAGTGTTGCAGGGTTTTTCCCTGGAGCGTTTATGAGTGTGTATTACGCGACGAAGGCATACGTGCTTAGTTTTTCTGAGGCCTTAAGTGAAGAGTTACAAGGGACTGGTGTGAGTGTAACGGTATTGTGTCCTGGTGCGACAAAGACAGAGTTTTTTGATGTAGCTGTTCCGGGGGGTGGTGGATCCGATAAATTTGGAGGGTCGAAGGCACTTGATGTTGCTGCATATGGTTGGAGTGCTATGAAGCGTAAGCATGTAGTTGCAGTGCATGGTTTTAAGAATAGAGCATTTATTTTCTTGTCACGTTTTGTTTCTCGTGCATTAGCACGGAGACACGTGGCACGTATTAATAATAGGTAATATGGATGAACAAAATGTATCACAAGATGGAGTATCAAAGAGCGAGCGAAGAGATGAGCGAAAAGCAGAACGTCGAGAGCGTGAAGCGAACGAGCGCGATAGACGTGCGAATGCGAGGCGTATGAAGTGGACTGCTGTGTTTGCTATTTTGGTTGCGGCAGTGTATGGGATTGTGCAATTGAATGATGGCCCGAAGCGAGTTGATGGTCCTGTGGGAATTATTGCAGCACTTCCAGCAGAAGGGGATTGGGAGAAAGGGAATCCAGATTCTGAGAATGTGTTGATAGAATATTCTGATTTTCAATGTCCTGCGTGTCGTTCGTATCATGGAGCAGTGAATTTATTGGCAGAAAATTTGGGTGACAATCTTCGTGTTGTGTATCGCCATTTTCCATTACGTCAGTTACATCCGAATGCACAGCTCGCAGCACAAGCTGCGGAAGCGGCAGGAAATCAAGGGAAGTTCTGGGAGATGCATGATGTGTTATTTGGTCAGCAGAATAATTGGTCTAATGAGCGAAACCCATCGGATATTTTTGATGGATACGCAGCTTCGCTTGAATTAGATGTTGATCAGTTTAAGAAAGATCTAAAATCTCGCGATGTTAAGAATGCGGTGAATGATGATTATAATTTAGGTATTGCCGGTCAGGTAAATTCAACTCCGACGTTCTTCTTTAATGGACAACCTACTCAACCTCAATCAGATTATGAATCTTTCCGAGCACTCATCCAAAGCCAGCTCATCCCAGCAGTCTCCACAACAAGTACCCCAGCGTCTTAAGTGGTTATTGTATGGAGTTATTGTAATCGCATCTATTGGTTTTTTGGATGCGACATATTTAGCGGTATCACATTTTCAGGGGGTTGCACCAACATGTTCGCTTGTTGAGGGGTGTGATGTGGTGACGAGCAGTTCGTATTCAGAGGTGTTTGGTATTCCCGTTGCACTGTTTGGTTCGATTGGATATGTGTTGATGTTGCTGTGCGCATTATTCTATTTTGATGTGCGTCGTAAGTCGGTATTGCTGTATATTTCGTTTTTATCTGCGATTGCGTTTGCGGCGAGTGCGTGGTTTGTATACCTACAACTATTCGTTCTTCATGCGATTTGTCAGTATTGTATGTTATCGGCGGTCACGTCTACTTTGCTATATGCAATAGGGATGAAGCTGTATCTGATAGCCAAGAAGATGTAGTATAAAAGCTGATATTGCCTAAATTGGAAGAGATTGGTATACTCTCGCTGTTGAAATTGGAGAGATGTCTGAGCGGTTTAAGGAGCTGGTCTTGAAAACCAGTGTGGGGCAACTCACCCAGGGTTCGAATCCCTGTCTCTCCGTATTGAAGAAACAGGGTATTCCACCCTGTTTTTTTGTACCCTCACCCAGGGTAGCTGCGCGCTTCAGTCATTTCGCTCGGACATGCAAAGCTGTCGCTTTTCATATCACTCACTTCACTCCCTCAGCCGAATCCCTGTCTCTCCGTATGTAAAAAGTAGGGTCATTGATCCTGCTTTTTAGTTTGTTTGTTTGTTTCTAAACCCTTTTACCCAGGGTAGCTACGCTCTTCAGTCACTCCACTCGGAAATACAAGTAAACTTGATATTTCACTCATTTCGCTTCCTCACCCGAATCCCTGTCTCTCCGTATTGAAGAAACAGGGTATTCCACCCTGTTTTTTTGCTTCTTGATTATGTTGTGCGAAATGAGTAGGATACGTTTGAGTTCATTATACAGAGGAGGGCGAGTATGGAAGCGTTTACAAAGTTGACTGAATCAGTGAATCGAGAGCAGTTGCGTACTGAGATGATTGGTGGTGATGTGTTGTTTGGTGGTCCGTACGGTAAGAGAAAAATTACGTATGCGGACTTTACTGCGACGGGAAAGCCGCTGAGATTTTTTGAGCAGTGGCTGCTTGATCTGAAAATGATGTGTGCAAATACGCATACTGAAGATAATAGAACGGGTGTCTATACGTCTGCTTTGTATCACGAGGCTAAGCAGATCATTCGAAAAGCTTTTGGTGCGAATGATTCGCATAAATTGATTTGTCGTGGGTCTGGTGCGTCAGGAGCGATCCGACGGTTTCAACAGATTATCGGCGTCGCGATTCCTCCGGCTACGATCAAGCTGCTGGGTACGAGTTTGTCTGCGCTTAAGGAACGCATGGGTGATGATTTGCCTGTGGTTTTTGTTGGCCCATATGAGCATCACTCAAATGAGGTTAGTTGGCGTGAGTGTTTGTGTGAGGTTGTTTCTGTTTCGTTGGGTGCGGATGGGGGGATTGATTACGCTGCTCTTGAGCTTCAGCTTCAGTCGGAGCTGTATGCTGGTCGTCCGAAGTATGGAAGTTTTTCTGCTGCGTCTAATGTGACAGGTAGGCTTACGGATATTCGTCGTCTTACGCGTTTGCTGAATTCGTATGACGTCGTTGTGTGTTTTGATTGTGCTGCGGTTGCGCCGTATCGGAAGATTAACATGTCTCCCGGTCATCCTCTTGAGGAGATCGACGTGGTATTCGTTTCCATGCATAAGTTTATTGGTGGGCCAGAAGCGACAGGTGTACTGATTTTTCATGAACGTTTGTATTCGTCTGATTTGGCCCCTGTGAATGCAGCTGGCGGTACGGTAGAGTTTGTGAACGATCAGGCGCATGATTTTCACTCTGATATTGAGATGCGCGAGGATGGTGGTACACCGGCTATCTATCAGACGGTTCGTGCGGCTGGAGCGCTGTTGATACGTGATGCTATTGGTACGAATATTATTCACGAAATTGAAGAACGTTATTGCACTCAGATGCTTGAGCGTTTTGCGGACGTTCCTGAGATTGAAGTTCTTGGTTCTTCTGATCCGCGACTGCGTCTTCCGATAGTTTCATTTCTTGTTCGCGATGTGGCTTCAGGATTGTTAATTCACCCGAAGTTTGTGACGGTGTTGCTTGATCATCTTACTGGTGTGCAGGCTCGTGCGGGATGTTCGTGTGCGGGGCCTTATGGTCATTACCTGCTTGATGTAAATTCGCAACAATCTGAGCAGTATCGACGGGCAATCGCTCAGGGATTTCACGGTGTAAAGCCTGGGTGGACTCGCGTTGGGTGTCACTATTCTATGCGCCAGCAGGATGTTGATTATCTTGTTGAGATGATTGTGTTGGTCGCGCAATATGCTCGTTACTTTATGTCTGATTATCGTTTTGATGCGCGGACGGGGGAGTGGGCACACCGTTCATACGATTTGTGTCATGGGTGTCATGATCGTGGTGATATGACGCATATGGTAGACAAAGAAGTGTCAGAGATGTTTTTGCGACGTGATGCCGGTTTGATTCGTGATGCATGCGTTCAGCGCAAGCGTCGTTCGATTACAAATCGAGACCCTGTTGAGCTTC
>CAZHXK010000060.1:0-6017 GCA_964536565.1 uncultured Gammaproteobacteria bacterium | reverse complement strand
TCATCAACAAAATATTTATCAAGATTTCTAAAAGAATCATGATAAATATTAGAGCAGATGGGAATCTGTCAGAAAACTACGGACCTACGAAAGATAAAGCACAGAGAATTCTCGATCAACTCAATTAAAAAAGCCCCACCAGTCGGTGGGGCTTCGGCTTATAAGTTCTGCTTAGTAGCAAAGCCATCGAGTGCTGCCATGAGGCCAGGGGCGTATGTCCCAGGCTGTATGGTATACACAAACGTTACGGTCGTTTCGCTGACATCAGGATTCATGAATGCAAAACTGTTTGTCTTGGATTCGCTTCCGCAAAAACCGTCCGGGAAGGCTCCGTCGAAGTATAGCATCATCCCGGCCTTATCGCAGGAGGGTGAGCCCCATCGAATCCAGGTCAGAACCGGAGCTTCACTGTTGGGCACGCCGAATGTTGGAAGTGTCACTGTCAGAGACAGTTCGCTGGCCAACGTAACCTCCTCGTGTACGGTGACTCCGAGGTAGTAGTTACCCGGTTCTCCATCCCATGTGACGGCTGAAGCCTCAAAGACGATGGTATCATCCTCATTCGAGTCATAGATCCATCCAACTGGTGGACCAGCATCAAAATTCTCGGTGAAGAGTTCTACGCCCAAACAAACGCCGGCAGAGCACTGATCAGTCACAGTGTCCGTATTATCATCATCACACGGGATAGGTCCTGTGTTTACATTCAGACATCCAACGCCATCCACGCATGAGTCAATAGTGCACTGGTTGTCGTCGTTACACGAGTTAGTGCTGCCTTCACACACGCCCGACGACTGACAGCCATCGGCGACAGTACAAGGGTCACCGTCATTGCATGGTGTGTTTGTCATCTTCAGTGAATCAACACACGCGCCGGTGGCAGGAATGCAGCTTGAAGTTGCGCATTGGTTGGCAGGATCAGGGCAAGAAACGATCGTTGAAGGATCAATCTTGCACGTCCAGATGTCCGTCGACTTATCACAGCCGTACACGCCGTTACAAGCGTTGAGGTCGTTCAAGTCTGCGCAGTCCGCATGACTCTCACAATCACATTCCATCTCTCCTCCACACGAACCATCATCACACATGTCAGCTGATGTACAGGCATTGCCATCATCGCACGGTGCGTTGTTGAAAATGAATGTGCACAACCCACCAAGGCAGGAATCATTTGTGCATACATCACCATCCTCACACTCTTTCGGAGTGCCTTCACAGCTCAGATCAGCTGCACAGGTATCGCTGATAGTGCATCCGTCATTATCATCACACGAGCCAAGAGAAGGGCTTGCGACGCAACCAAGATCGAGATCGCACGCATTGAGCGTACAATCATCGTCATCATCACAAAACGCATGATTAAGTGTGTAGGTACATCCGCTTTCCGCAGTGCATGTGTCATCAGTGCACTCAACATTATCATTACACAAAACAGCTGTTTCCTGACATTCACCAGTTTCAGGGGTGCAAGTACTCGTGGTGCACGTGGTTTCTTCGCATGCAACGACAGTTGTCTCATCAAGTACGCAGTCACCTGCGGCACATTTGAAAGAGCCGTTGCACAGGTTGTCGTCATCGAAATCAACGCAGTCCAGATCGTTTTCACACGGACAATCAGTGGGCTGTCCACTACAATCTCCGAGTGCACATACGTCTGTATCCGTACACACGTTGTTATCATCGCAGGAGATGTCGTTGGGAGTATGCACGCAACTATCATCAGCACACGAATCATCAGTGCATTCATTTCCGTCGTCACATACCTTCGGCGTGCTTTCGCACAGACCAGAAGATGAAACGCATAGACTAGTCATGCACGGATTTTGAGAGCAGACCACGATAGTTGTCTCATCGAGTTCGCATGTTCCGTTGATACACGCGAAAGTGCCAGTGCACAGATTGTCATCATTAAGATCGTCGCAGTCATCGTTGGAGAGACATGGACATGATGTCGGATCACCGAGGCAGACGCCGTTTGCGCAGGCATCGTTGTTGGTGCAGGCATCTCCATCGTCGCACACTGTTGCATCATCCGCCATTTCAGGCTTACATGATCCATCAGATGGGTCACACGCGGCTACGAAGCAGGGGAGCGTTGAGGTAGCAGAGCAGTCAACAGGTATGTCAACAAGCTCACACGCCCCAACTACACATTCCCAGTGGTCGTTGCACAGGTTACCATCATCAAGTTCGAGGCAGTCCATATCTGTTTCGCACAAAAGTGGGTCAGGCACATCAACCGAGTCGATGGTTCCGCTGTCGTCAGTATCAGTCCCATCATCCGAAGTTTCAGGAATATCCTCTGAATCAGGAGCGTCCTTGGTTTCGGTCGTATCGTCTACGTCAGTTCCATCATCAGGAAGATCTCCGATATCTTGAGCATCAGAAGTTTCCTCAGTATCTGGGATATCGGGAGCATCGCCGGTGTCTCCATCTGCGATGTCGTCGCCGGTAGTCGCTTCTTCCTGATCAACGATGTCGGAATCGACATGATCGGCATCAGGAAATGTATCGCTGTCGGAGCCCGCCGTGACATCAATGTCAGTGCCGCCAAATCCACCGCCATCAGCAGTGACTCCGTCGGAACTTACGATGCCGTAACAGTTCAGATACTCTGGGTTCGTCTGACAAAAATCTCCTTGATTGAATTCGTCTGTTGAGCACGCACCCATGCACGCCACGATATAGATCAAACTTATGCGCCACATGCAGCACCTCCCTATGTTTTTCTTCACTTTTTGTAAAGATCAATTGTTCTAAAAATAGCACATAAATGGCGGGATGTCAAGGTAGAGGACATGATGTCACCAGAAAGAAAATCTGTGATATACTAGCCTACATGGACAATTCTTCAGACTCAGTAGACAAACCGACTATAAACTCCAAAAATAGGGCAGTAAGACTGCTTTATCTTGTTGGCGTTGCATATTTACTACTTGCATTACTGACGCCTCTAGTGGTTATCCCAAAGAAATTTATATTTCCGTTTATATTTCCAAAAGTGATTTATTTACGTGTCGTTATCACTATAGCAGCAGCATGCCTCCTCTGTACGGCGCTTTGGTACAAGCAGATCCGCTACAAATTTTCAAAGCTGCATGTCGCAGTGATAGCATATCTATGTGCGCTCGGACTTTCTGCTGTATTTGGTGTTGATGCGCATCATTCGTTCTGGGGTGGACACGAACGTATGCTTGGGCTGATATCTGTTCTTCATTACGCACTTCTTCTGTTTTTGTTTCCTCTTGCAATGCGCGGTTGGAAGGGGGAAGAGCTTGAGCATATTAAGATGTTCGGCTGGCGTACCGCCTGGTGGGTGTTCATGGGCGTGAGTGTGGTTGTATCTATCGTTGCGTTTGCACAACGGTTTGGCGATGGGGTGCTGTTTAACGAGGGTGGGGGGCGTGTGTTTTCTACACTTGGAAACTTCATCTATCTTGGTAATTTCATGGGTGTCAGTTTCATAGCAGCGTTACTTCTGTTGGCTCATGAACGAAGAAAAATCGTGAGGGTATTTCTCATGTTGATGGCGGCAGTAAGTGTGCTTGTGTTGCTATATTCAGGTAGTCGTGGGGCGCTGCTCGGTTTGCTTGTAGGGGTCGCTGTTACTGGAACGATAGTAATCGCTAGAGAGAGTTCGCAGTTGCGTCGATGGGGTATACGCATACTCACGATAATAGTAGTGTGCTCGGGTTTGGTGTGGCTTACGCCACTCAATGGAGTGGTAGAAAAGATGCCGGGTATTGGACGACTGGCGAATATAACAAGTGACTCTGGCCCTCGTATTGCAGCTTGGCAGGCATCAGTCGAAGCCTGGAAAGAAAAACCAATGTTCGGATGGGGGCATGAGAACTTCTATGCAGCGTTCAATCAGCATATCAGTCCAGATGCACTTTCAAACTCGTACTATGAAACATGGTTCGATAATGCACACAATGTACTATTCAATATCTTGGCTACTGGTGGGGCACTTGGTATTCTTACATACGTAGCGGTATACGTTGCTGCTCTCATGATGCTGTACAGGTTTAAGCCGCAAACTCGCGAAGAAAAAATGAGAGTATATGCAGCATTCGCCCTTCTTCTCACGGACTTCTTTTCGAAATTATTTGTTTTTGACACACCGATTTCGCTGATTACATTCTTTATGACGTTGGCGTTTATTTATGATGTTACAAAAAAACCAGAAACATACACTAGAAAAGTTGAGGTCGTACCTGCAAAAAAAGTGGGAATGTCATTTATCGTCATTGCAATTTTTGCGCTCACGGTGATATTTGAGATTAATATTAAACCATCCCAGGCAAACGCAGCAACGCTACGATCGCTCGTTTTGCTTCACCAACAGGGACCAAAAAATGCGAAGCAGATAATCAAGGCTAATTTCGAACTACAAACTCCTTATATTTCAGATCTACGGCTTGATGTTGGAAGGACAGTTCGTGAGCTTCTCCCTCAGTGGCAGCAAAATTATCCCAGAGAAGAGTTAAAAGAGATTGTAGGGCTAACCATTCTGGGGATGGAAGATGCGTACCGGCAGCACCCCAACGAGCTGCATCTTGGGCTGATTCAGATTGACCTCGCGTCCTTCATGTTACCGGATGAGGAGTGGAGGGCTTTTCTCGACACACGCATTAATGAGGTAATCGAAAAATCGCCGAATCGACAGCAGTTGTACCTACTAGCCTCTACGATATATCTCAAACAACGAGACGTGGAAAAAGCTCTTGAGTTTGCAAATCATGCTATAGAGATTAATCCAAAAGTTGGTCGAGCCTATTGGACAAGGGGTCAGATTTATTTTGCTGACGGTGACACGGAAAAGGCATGGGATGATGTACGTTTCGCTCTTCTTGAGGGACTGTATATGCCTGAGGGTCCAAAAAAATTAGACTTTGCAAGTCAGTTGATAGAACAGAATCAATTCAGCGACTTGCGATTTATTAACGCGCTCATCTCGCTATATGAGTCAGTTGGTCAACAGGTTCCTCCTCATATCATGCTACGCGAAGCTCGGACATACAAGAACATAGGTCTTCATCAGATTGCATATGAACGCGCGCAGAGAATGGAAGTGTTATTCCCTCATGACACAGACAATTTTAGTGACATGCTTGTGAAGCCGCAAGAACCAGTGACGACGGAGGAACTATACGGCCTCTTCCAGAAGTATGTCCTAGAAAAGGGGGAGATGTGGCGCTATAATCTGTATGAACCCCTCGTATTTGCCGCTGCATTTCATAATGATACTGAAAAAATCGACGAGATATTCGCTGAGATGGATAAGGAAATTATCTCAGACGACAGACGAAGACCATATCTAGAGTGTCTTGTGGAGCACGCACGGACACATTCGTATCCCGAGGGGATACACAAACAATGTACGAGCTACAATTCGTTGTAACAAAAAATCCCGAAGAAGGGATTTTTTGTTAGGAAATTAATTCCTGGTACACATGATCTACGGCCTCGATCATTTTTTTTGCCGTCAGTTGTTTTGTAACATGTGCGTGTGCAGCCTTTGCAAATTCTCTCGCAAGATCCGGGTGGTGCATGAGTTCATGTATATGCTCAGCAAGTTGTTCTGCATCGCCGGGCGTGACGAGTATGGCTGTCTTTCGATGTTCCAAAATTTCCGGAATAGCGCCAACCTCTGACGCAATAATTGGGACTCCCGCGCTCATGGCCTCTAGTAGTACAAACGGGATACCTTCTTTAAGTGAGGGTAGTACAAATACATCAAACGCGCGTAAGTACTGAAACGCGTTTTGAATGGAACCTGCGAGAAATACCTGGTCTTCTGCGCGCTTGTCCGCAATGTAATGTGTGAGCTCGCTGCGAAGCATGCCGTCTCCGATGATGATGGACTGAATATTCAAATCGTATTCTGTCTCATCAATTTCCTTATTAATCTCTATAACCGCATCAATTAGGTTCGTGAGTCCTTTATTGGGATACAAGTTGGCTATGGTTCCCACCCAGAAGTTCTTCTTTGCGAGGGGTCTTGGGGGTTC
>CAZHXK010000059.1:0-6412 GCA_964536565.1 uncultured Gammaproteobacteria bacterium | reverse complement strand
GTCATCACTGTCGACGGTGAAAAGGGCCTACCCGAACCTGAGTTGATTGGAGAGCGCTTTGTCTTGTGCGAAACACACGAGCAGCTCGGCGAGATCATGATCGACATAACACGACCAAAGAATCCAAAACGCCCCGTGGCTGTTCGACTCACCTCCCATCAGGTTGGCGAAGCAAAAATGTCATCATTCGTGAGGGCATGTGCAAATCTCGACGTTGAACCGCTCGACCCCGTATTCACCTTTCCTGAAGTAGCGGGAACAATTTCAGTTCAACTCATGGAACACTACAGCACCGAAGGTCGAGAATCAGTTGATCCAGCAATTGCGGATGACCTGCTCACCACAAAGTTGATTCAGGCATTGAATCGCTTCGCTCCTGAAATCTGTCGAAAGCTGAAGTTCAGATCTCGATCGGAGGCAGCAGCAGACGAGCATCCTGAGATCGACTATCTCACAACGCGCATTAACGAGCTGAACAAGTACGATCCATCGAATCCTCCAAAGCCATCCAACGGTCGAAGTCCAACCCATCCAGGTCCTGGAAATAACGACCCCAGCGATGACAACGGAGCTGATGATCCAAACAGCAATGCACCTGATGACAGCAATGTGCCCGACAAAAACGAAGGAAGCGGTGGATATCCACCCGGCATGGCAGTTAAGCTTGTAGGCCCGCAAGAAGTTGCAATCGGAGAAACATTCGAGATTATTGCGCACGTAAAGGATTCCCTACTCAAGGAAGGAAACCTGACAATCGATGCGCTCACGTGGGACACCGAAGACTCACAATGCGACCACATTGAACGTACCGCAACAGGACTACGATTGGTCGCCAACAAAACTGGTACAGGACTCGTTCGAGTCAAAGTTCCAGGAAGAATGACCGGAGACAGCGCACTCTTCACCATCAGCAAGAAACGACTTTTCAAAGTCACACCTCACACATCATCAATTCTGATGGGAGAGAATTGTGTCATCAACGGACACAACATCGACAAAATCAGAGGCCGTCTTGAGTGGCGCGTCGACGGACCAGGGAAACTGACACCACGCAAGAAGAGCGTTATGTTCACTCCCACCAGCGTTGGCACGGTTCGCGTGTACGGATATGATTCAGCAAACCGAAAGAACGAATCGTTCTGCCAAATCACCATCACACAACCAACAGGCAAAAAACTCCTGTGCATGGTCAGTGACGGCGAGCAGTATCTATTCGAAAGAGACTTTCGACCATTCAAATCTTCCAACCAAAATGACCGTCCCGTTCGGATGATGTCAGGTGGTCGAGTCAACACCGTCTTCTTTAATACACGTGCTCCGAGCTATCAACAGATGAGACGCAAAGGAGACCTCGTCAGATATCTCTGGCAGGCACTCTGTGCCGAATTCGCCAAGTTCGTATACTTCAACGGACCAGACCGAGAAGAGCACAACGTGAGCATGTCTGCTGGAGAAGTCAGGCTTCTCCACGATGAACTCTCTGTGCAAGCCGATCGCATGTTCTCAGGATACGTGGACGATCTGGAAGACTAGCACTTATATACATCCCCGACTACGGTCGGGGATTTTTTTTATTAAAAAACTCCGCATATGCGGAGTTACTGCTATCGACGTGATGCACCTGAATTACGATTTCTACGACGAGCTTTATCCGCGGTCTTCACAGCTCGTTTTGCATGCTTAACCTTGTTTGCCGTCAACGAATATTTTTTCATTAAACGAATACACATTACCTTGGCACACTGACTCACCCTCAAGTGTCTGTGATTGCCAAAAGGCTTCTCGAGGCACAACCAGTACGTAACACTCTGACGCCATGCCTCGGCACGATCACGGTCCTCAGATATCATCTCACAATTCTGCGACTGCATGATGAAAGATTCCAGCGATCGAAAATGGCCATCAACCACACCGTTCTCAACAATATCAAGTTGTTTTACGATGCGACCAAGCGTACCAACGTTCGTCCACGCATAAGGCTTCTCATTACATGTCAGCACATAACCAACACAGAAAACCAATTCATACACCTGCTGTAATGTAGCCTGTGTTCTCAGTAGACCCGTATCAACAAGCGCTTCCACATGAGGAAGAACAGGCGCAATAACAGCATCAACAACGTGTCCATTCGTCCGATTCGCATCAGCAGAATGAGCGGCTGGTAACGCAGACACGTCCGCAACATCCTCATCATGACCTGAGTCAACATCCGGACTAAAACCAAACCCAGCAAACGAAGGCATCTCGAAGCCAAGATCTTCCGTCTGAGGCCTAGCTTGATCGAGCAGAGTCCAGTCGTTCTCAATTACCGCGATCTGCCGCTCAGTCATACTAATCGCACGCCTCAAAACATCAGGCAACACAGGAGCTGTCCCAATCTGATGTGGAAGCGATCCCGCATGCTCTTTCAAACGAGCACGTACTCGCCTCGGTACCCACTGAGTCTGACCTAGAGACTCTTCAACACGAACAAACTCACTTTTCGTACCGATAGGATTTGGAATCTCATAGGGTTTCAACTTCCCGTCGAAAAGCCGATCTCGCATCTCAATGAATGATGCTCGACCCTGTTCGAGTCGTTCGGCAACCCAATCAATCTCTTCCATCAAAACAAGCGAACGTTCAACCATAGAGGTTCGCGCCTCGTCCCACACAGAAGTCATCGTTTCCAACTCACCACTGATCAATCGAATGTGATCATGAGCTCTAGCAATATCCTTCTCAATGTCAGCACGCTCGAAACGTTCCGGATGACGAGTATATGCGATTGCACGGTTAGTAAAACAATCAGCCCCCGTACCCTGAGGATCATCTAGAAACGCAACAGCCTCTGCATATAATCCCTGAGCATGACCACTCCGTTGCTCCCACTGCACGACACGTGCTTGAGCCTCTTGCGCAAGCATATCAAGTTGGTTTTCAATGCCCTCAAGTAACTCGATCGCCCCATGGACGTCCGAAGCTGCCTTATCCCAGCTCACATACGCGCGTCTAATATCATCGGTCAACGTAGTAGTGGTTTCCCAAGACTTACGAATGGACTCAGATGCGGACACTTCCATAGAAGTCGATTCTACCGACCCCGCCACATCAACAGCAACTCCATTAATATCCCACAGAATACCCGTGAGTACATGATCTGCTTCATCAACACGACCACTCCCAATCAAGGCAAACACCTCGCGAAGACGGCTCACGTGATCCAACAAAGGCAGCACCAAAGATGCCGTCTGCTCAGAGTTCGACTCTACTGACGCCCTCGTACTCGCAAGCACTTCATCAATCTTCTGAGCCAGTACGCTCGTATCAAACGTCGACGTATCTACATCAACACGACCAAAGACCGGCATAAAATGCAAATCGTTACCAGCTGACTTAGTGCGCACATAAAGCGTGCTCAATGTTGAAAGTCCGAGTCTATCAGGATCAATCTGACGACGCTCCCATCCACCCGATATCGTCGGAAGACGAATATAGATCGCCTCTGCCATATGTACCTCCAATATGAAATGAACTTACGTTGTGACGTGATAATCATATCATCAACTCACGCCAGAGAATACCAGAAAAAAGAAATCCTGTCAACGTATATCAATCCTCTTAGTTAAGTAGAAAAATCAGCTATATGATATGATTAAACACTATGAATATTCAACCAATTATACTTGCAGCAGGAAAAGGTTCACGAATGATGAGCTCAGTCCCAAAAGTTCTCATGCCCATCGCCGGCAAGCCAATTATCCAACACTTGATCGACAATCTCTCAAAAACACCACACACAACCAAACCGATTGTTGTTGTAGGTGAAAATTTCAGCGACATTGAGCGGGAATTAGGCACAACCGTCTCGTATGCACACCAAAAGCAGCAGTTAGGTACTGGACATGCCCTCAAATCAGCACTACCCCATGTCACCCACGCACGAGTTCTAGTCTTATACGGCGACCATCCACTTATACAGCCCGCCACTCTTTCGGCGTTCACCTCAGTATCACACACATCACATGCCATCGGAACCGTACGCGTACCACACTACCTAGATGAATTCGATCTCTTCAATCACTGGGGACGCGTAATTCGCGATGAGAATCAAAAGGTTAATCGCATCACTGAATTCAAAGATGCAACCGAAACTGAAAAGAAAGTCCTAGAAGTCAACGCATCCCCATACTACTTCGAAACGAAATGGCTACGTAAAAATATTCACACACTAACATCAACAAACGCTCAATCCGAGTTCTACATAACCGACCTTGTCCAATGTGCAGTCTCACAAAACATATCCATACAAACAATCCCCATACCTCCAGAACAAGCCATTGGAATCAACACAAAAGAACAGCTCAATTATGCCGAAAAATACGCAGAATTAGCACGAAATTCCATCTTGACACCCTCATAACACTGTGCTAGTCTTATACGAAGTTTGATCACTCACAACTCACTTCATAATCAACTCAACAAGGAGTATCGCATGTCAGTATCACAGAAGAAGTCGAAACGAGTACCCATGACAAACCACGATTCGCAGGAAATTTTCCATGCGGTGGTAAAAACACTTGAGCGAGCAGATGGCTCATTTGACGGTGGTATTCGCAGTCTCATCACTCAAATCCAAAAAGAACATGGAGACACATATCCCTTCAACAAGGCCAGCATTCTACAAAAGAGAATGCAGGTACTTGGTCAGCTCGGCGCGATTCGTCTCAGACGGCAAAACGACCACCCTCAGTACGGCAGCATTGTACGTATCGATCTCATCGACAAAACGCTAGCTCGAGTGCCGGCGGGAGGTCTATACTCGGCGTACAAAAAACCCGAGCAAACCACGACTTCGCCAAAGAAAAAGAAAGCCAATCCAAAGAAGCCTCAGCGGAGTATTAGTACTCGCAAAAATGCGCGTGAGAGGAGAGCCGACCGAAGACTTGCTGTTCTAAGAGCCATCGTATCCATATTCTCTGCACAGCAAGCTCACGGCAACACATCACTGATTATCAAGGGACTGAACAACATAAAAGAACGTCCTGAGATCAAAAAGCTATCCCTCCCCAAAAGCACACTCGCTGACACACTGAGGTTCCTCTCAACCAAAGGCCTCATTCAGCTCAGTTATTCTCAACGGGAGCGAGGAATAAAGTACCGACTCATCACTCCTGGCCACAATCACACAGTACAGAGCCTGCTAGAAGCGCTGGAAGCAGATCGATCCGAATACGAGAGCCCTGGCGCAATGAAAGCAAAAACGTCAACTGAACTCCCCGACCAACCGGAAATGCAGCCCAACAGTGATGAACCCACAGCCTCTGGCGTAGCAGAAGCCGAAATTGAAACGCCCAGCGACGAACAACCAGCTGCGAAACCCACTCCTGAAGCCTCAGATTTCGATTTCGAAACAATTCTGAAGGACATGGAGGAAAGTATTACCGAACTGACAGCAGTGCGAGACAACCTGACCAGCGCAGCGCCTCAGAATGACGAAGCGATCGCAGCATGCCAAAAGCAGCACGAGATTGCAGATGCTGAACTCAAAAAATGGGAACAAGCCGAAACTATCCTCAAGCGCGTGCCAGAAAGAGCACGATCGCCCAAGTTCGCTGACACACTCGTTCGGACAGCACAGCGGATCGAGCAAAAGAGAGCATGTTACGATGAAATAGATGTAACCCTCAGCGCAGCAACAGCAAGTGCGCAGACAGCCGAAGAAGCCTTGGCTGAAAAAAAAGCAGCCCTACAGGCAGACATCGACGCAACACGCGAAGCCATGCAGGAACTTCGCGATCTGCAGTAGTAATAGAGCAGACCACCAATTGGTGGTCTTTTTTTATAAAACAAAAACCTCCCCTAAGGGAGGCTCCTTCTTGATCGCACCTGCGATCATCTCCTATCCACAACAAGCATGCACGTAGTGTAACCGAAGTTCGTCATCCTGCAAAGTGTATAACCTATTTCATTCGTCTCTTAATTTCTCTCTTAATAGGTGCCGACGTCTCATTCATGAGTTTTTTTGCATGACGCCACTCTTCTACCACCTCATCCACAACCTCATCTAGGGTCTTTTTACCCTTACCATACCGAGCCTTCGCCTCCTTCAAAATCAACGGTACCTTCTCCTTAACTTCCTTTTGAACTGCCTTTCCTTTTTTGCTGAACATCATATATCCAGCACCTCCAAGCAACCCTCCCAAAAACAATTTTTTTAGAAATTTCATATACGATTGAATTATAACTCAATGATCTCAAATTATGACGACTCATACAAGTCGAGTACGCGATCACAAACCAAAACCTGATCAAATTGCTGCGCATGCTCGTGGCAGGCAATCCTCATACGTAGCTTTTCAGACTCATCCAACTCAAACCATTTCATACATACATCAAAGATACTTTGCGCTCCTTCAGCGTCTACACAGAA
>CAZHXK010000058.1:0-6732 GCA_964536565.1 uncultured Gammaproteobacteria bacterium | reverse complement strand
CTGCAGATAATTTTTCCAAGGCAGCGGCGGACAATCATGTGTCACGGATTATCTATTTAGGGGGTATCCAGCCTTCCGATGAGGGAACTCCACATCTCCGATCCAGG
The DNA here is from genome assembly GCA_964536565.1 of uncultured Gammaproteobacteria bacterium. Classification (GTDB taxonomy): domain Bacteria; phylum Patescibacteriota; class Patescibacteriia; order Magasanikbacterales. The sequence goes on along the minus strand of CAZHXK010000058.1, from coordinate 6,625 downwards.
GCAGAGACAGGAGAAGTTTTGCGCAGAGGCAGTGTCCCAGTCACTGAGCTGAGAGCTGGGATGGTGGTCGGGGCTGGTTCAGCCGCATTCGGAATGCTTCTCGGAAGTAGCACAATGGACAGCAACGACGAAAACCTCCGCGCAGCCAGCCACTTCCTTTCATCGACGAGGGATGCAAAAGGCAACGGAGAGTTCGCACAACTGCACGATGAGCTGTCGACACTCTACGATCACTACAGTCGATTCACTTAATCGAAATCTGGACGCCCACAGGCGTTCTTTTTTTATCCTTTGTATTGACAGACATCGCACTCCATGCTACCGTTCTTCCAATGTTATTTCACAAGGAGTTCAAATGAGTACCGCACTTTCTCTTGATCAGCTACAAACCCTATTCCTCAATACCGGTGTTCGAGATCGCGTAAAAAAACATCTTGATGAGTTACTCAACGGACCTGAAGGAAAGAAGTTCCAAGCCGAACTTCCCGAAGCTCTTGAGAAAATAGCCGAATTTATATCAGGAGAAATCACAGACGAATCAGAAGATGAACTCGAAGACATGAGCGACGAAGAACAAGCGGAGGATGAGGAAGAGCGAACTCATCTAAACCAAATGGCAGAAGAACTTAAAACCGCAGCTCAAGATGCGAGAGACAATCCTTCAACGCCCAAAAGTAACGCCCCGTTCATTGAAAAGCGAACACATGAGAGTGCAAGACACATCGCAGATGCATGGCTACAAACCATCGGATTTGCTTCGCATGACGGAGAAGAAACTGTATCACTTTCCTCTAACACACTCTTGCCGCCCGACAACGACAGACTTCACCATGCCTTCTACCAAACGACAGTCCAGCATGGATTCAACAAAGACCAAACCGATGCACTCATGAAAAAACTGAACGCAGTCCTAGAGAAGCTCAACTCACACCTTATCATCCACGAATGCTTTGTGATCAAAAGAACCAACGTAGGATGGACTGCAGAAATAGTCTCCTAAAGACAACCCCGCACACGCGGGGTTTTTTATTTACCATTGACAAACGACAATAAGCGTGATACTATTTTCTGTCATTGATCATTCAAACCAAGGAGACACACATGTTTGTTGTTGGCGTAACCGGCGGCATTGGTAGTGGAAAAACTACAGCCACTGATATATTCAAGACATTCAACGTACCAGTCATTGATGCAGATATCATCGCACGAGAAATCGTAGAACCTGGAACAGATGGACTCATCGAAATTATTGATCACTTCGGACTCGGCGTCCTACAAGAAGACGGAACGCTCGACCGACGTGCCATGCGCACCATCATTTTCGACAATCCAGAAGAAAAAGCAGCACTTAAACAGATCACTCATCCAAAAATTCTTGAGTGCATCAAAAAACTAATTGCTGATGCAACAGCACCATATGTCATCCTTGTTTCCCCGCTTATGTTCGAAACCGATCACCACACACTTGTCGATCGTGTGCTCGTAATCGACTGTCCAGAAGAACTACAAATCGAACGTACCTCAAAAAGAGACGCAGATCGCGAAGAATAGATCCGAAAAATCATTTCCATGCAAATCCCACGAGCCGAACGCATAGCACGCGCAAACGACATCATCGATAGCTCACGAGGTCTCGCACATCTCAATAAAAGAGCGCGCATACTGCATAACTCTTACCTTGCAATAGCACTAACCGCATAGCATCCCCACAAGGGGATTTTTTATAACAAAAAACCCCGAACTTTCGGGGGTTAAACAGCAACAGTGCGAAGCCGCCGGAGCATGGCACGAAACCGTTCAATCTCATCTGCTGATGCAGGTACGAGAGAAAATGTACGATCACGCGTCAGATGCAATTGCACTGGACCAGGCGAATCCTTGTTATAGGGTCGCAATATATATTCCAACTGAGTATTGTCTTCAGCATACACCACAGTCCAACTCACAGCACCGAGGCCAGCTGTATGACGCTCGAAACCATGCGTACGAACATCAACAGAGCTCTTCACACCCCACTTACAACCATCCCATGAGACACTGACAACGTCCTCAAACGGGACGATCTGTACCACCTGCCGAGATGTCTTGTTGATCGGAGTAAAGAAAAGATGTAACCGTTCCTTCGTATCGAGTGTAAATCTACACAATGAACCTACTGCACAAAGCACGACTCCCTCCACTTATTAATGACCAGATTATTACTTCATTTGTATCACACAAAATAAATGTTGTCAAGACTAGACAACAAAAAATCCCGGTTAAGGGATTTTATGCTTTAAGTGTATTAACTATTGCGAGGAACTGGCGGCGGAGAATGCCTCCGTGTGCTTTCTCGAATTAATGAATCTTGCAATTCCACCAGTGCTGCATACAATTTATAGTTGTCTGTGTTAGCATATTTTCGAGCAGAACGTCCATCAATCGAGCCATTACTTGCAAATTTCGCTCCAGCCGCAGCAAGATCATCTTCTACCTCATTCAGCGCGTAAGACGCAGCTCGCATCATATCACCATTTTCATCTGATAAGGCATCCATGAAACGATGATCATACAACGCTAACTTATGGTTATCACTAATTCCAAGACGATCTACACCCTCATCAATCATATCAATCACCTTCGGAGTAGAAAGAACTTCTTGCAATTCTCCATCCTCAACTTCATGATCGTACTCAGCGTCATCTTCAAGCCGCACACCTCTCACCTCACGAGCAGGAGCATTAAACTCAGAGGGGTTTTTCCATTCAGAACCCTTTCGCGTGACTTCTTTTCGAGCAGCTGGTACCCCACGTCTTCCAGACATCTGCCGTGGCGCCGCAGCAGAACCAGTAGACTCCATCAAATCATCCATAGCTCGAGATAACGCCATTTGTTCATCAATCTGCGCACGAGAAACGCGTCCTCTGGCAACAGCAAATTTAACCTTAAACCAATTCAGCTGACCGCTTCCACCCAACAAACCCTTCGAAGCAAACCAACTGTCTAAATAATCTTTATAATCACCAGCAGCCCTACGAACATCTCCGTTATATTCCTGCAAGGTCTCTCCGAAGAACACATCTTCTGCCAACATCTCTTTCACATCGGTACCCAGTCTCATACCATCGAGCTGATCAATAACTCCAACAGCTAGCGCATGACGTCGATCTTGTAGATTTGCCTCACTCTCACGCTCTCCATTTCGAGCATCCGCCAAAACATCGCGATAACCGAAACGTTTATCTGCATCAGCATGAAGTTCCTCAGCACGCGACTCAGCAGATTTTTCTCTAAATCGCTGCTCAAGTGCGGCGTCAATCTTTCGACGAGCCTCAACTCTTCCGGCATTTAATTTTTCTTCACGTGCTTCTGCACGTGCAGTATTTTCTAAATATATTTCTGGTTGTGCATCACGAGCCGCAATAGCCTCCTCACCAACCATCTCTTCATCAAAATACCCTTCTACTTCTGGCTCGTCACGCATCGCCCCTCGACTAAGCGCCTCTTCAGGTGAATATTTCTCATAACCGAAACCAGAACCATCAATATCAAATCTTTCCGCAGAACCTACCCCGACACGATCTGGGGTACCTCTCGATTGCAAATCACGAGATAACTCTCTGAACTGCGCCATCAATACATCATACTGATCCAGCAATTCCAAAGCCTCTTCATCTCCCCTTTTTTCAAAATACTCTTCAGCTTTAAATTGATTTTTCATCTCAAGACCATCTAGAGAACCCGTAAAGTCTTGCTCTCCTTCAGGACGCCCATTAAATGTAATTTTTGAACCACCCGGAATAACACCAGACATCCACTTTGGCATTGCACTAATTTTTCGCCCCTGAAGCTGATCAACAACCGCCATCAAATCACGACGCACCTCAATTGCCCAATCAACACGCTTCTCGTATTGATGCTCAATGAGCGCTTCTCCTGTAAGACCTTCATCATGTTCAGCCTGACGCCGATCTGCATCCTCAAAAGCTCCTTCAGCATGACGGAGATTCTCCTGTCTACGAATATCTCTTTCCAATTTTAATTCATCTTCCGTTTTATGAAAGCCCATTTCACGCCCACGACGATGCCTCGCAGCAGCTTCATTATTTTCACGTGTCTGACGACTACGCTCCAACCCCCCCTCAAGTGCGATTTGATTCAACTCACTCGTACTTAATGTATCAAGCGCATTATCCTCACGTAACTGTCTTAACAAATTACGATCAACTTTCATGATTTTTTTAATTGCCTGAGCGCGTGCCTTATCTGCCACCTGACGATCATAATTTTCAACCTGTCGATTCGCATCCGCCATCACATCCTCAAGCGCACTCGATTGGCCAGGACGACTAATACTATCGATATCCGTAAGACGTTCTTCACCCTCATCAGAAGCAGGCTGAGAAAGCAGTTGCTCTTGCTCGTCTTCAATCGATGAATCATCTCTTTGTGGAAGTCGTTCTGATCGAGGCATATGTTTTTAATTAGAGGCGCGACCGAAGCCGCATCTAAACTTTATTTAGTATAAAATTATATCACACAATAACAAAAAAAAGTACCTTTGTCAAGACTCACTAAAAATAACTACCAGAAAAATAACTAAATTGAGTCATCCACTTTTGAAAAATACCTAAAATAAAAAATCCGCGTTAGCCGAAATTATAATCCCTTTCCTTATTGGATTCGCCCTTAGATTTTTTCAGGATCAGGGAGATGTAGTTTTTTCAGGAACACATTTTTATTGTTTGAGCATTTTAGCGAGTTTAAAAATATGTCTGAAAACACAAGTCGAGCCCTGAAAAATATCTCGGGCGAGGTTTTTTGTTACTTTTTTTAAAAAAAGTCATGTAAAAAGTTTATTGTAAAAAAATGGATCCCGGATCAAGTCCGAGATGACACGTTGACGCAAGGTCGTGCTGAATACTGCACGGAATCCCTCGTCATTCCTCATCAGGATAACATAAAAAGTAACGAAAGATAACAACATCATCCTACCTAATATACCTCAATGGATTCATACGACGATTTCCAACTCGAACCTCGTAATGCAAATGGGTGCCAGTTGAATGCCCTGTTGTACCAACCATCGCAATCACCTCCCCACGAGACACGCGCTGACCACGAGTCACAAATATCTTAGATGAATGAGCATAGAGCGTCTTCAAGCCACCACCATGGTCAACAATAATGTAATTTCCATACCCATTACTATTCCATCCAGCCGTCACCACCACACCATCAGCAGACGCATATATAGGCGAATCATAATCCCCATCAATATCCATTCCTGAATGACGCGCATGATAATACTGTGTAATCACATGACCAGACGTAGGCCACAACAAAGCCGTACCAGAATCAGACGCACGAGGAACTGAAATAGGCGCACGCACAACCACTGAAGAACGAGATGGTGCACTGTATGTTCGTAATGGTCGACCATCTGGAATAATCAACGTCTCACCAATAACCAATTTGGATTCTTCATCATACCGATTCGATGACTTAATCTTATCGATCTCTACATCATACTTTTTAGAAATTGCATTGAGCGTATCGCCCTTCTTCACAACATGTTGCACACCCGTACGCGGCAAGATCTTCAAAATATCCCCCGGACGAATACGAGAATGCAAAGACAAACTATTTTCCCACAAAATAGTTTCAACACTCACACCAAACCGTTCAGCAATTGCACCAATCGTATCTCCGGGCTTCACCACATAATTTGATGTAGAACGACGCTCACCTTCTTCCGGTGCACCTGGCAACGTTATCGGCGCAACAATCGCGCGACCACCAGCAACAGTCCCACCAAACGGAAGTTCACCATCCGCCGGCGAAACAGACTCACCCAATTCCTCATCTGCAATCAACCGCCCAATCACCACCTCACCATATGTATTCTGCGGAAACATCTCGAGCAACAACACATCACCTCTTGAAGGCTCACCAGCAAACACACGAGAGTCACCAATAAACAAAACACTAATCATAATAACAGCCAGTACCACAGGAAGCCGATCAAACCCAAACATCTCACGCGCAGAAATATTCGTAACCCGCGCTCGCGTCACCTTACGTAAAACCCTCAAAACAAGAGAGTACACCGGCAATACAAGAATCTTACCTAAAAAAACAAAGGCAGGCGCAACTGAGCGACCTACCCAAAAAATTGTGTGAATCAACCCGCGTTTCAGTAAAACAAGCCAGCGAAACAGTGTTAATAGGATGTTTAATCCGAATCGTTTCATAGGATGTATAAAGAGAATCTTAGCAAATGATTACTCGAGAGTCCACCTTCAGAAATTGACCATTTTGCCCAAATCAGACATACTATGAGCACTTATCTATAAAGATATTAAACATAAGGGTTTCTATAAAGAAGTGTGATGCGCACTTCTGAAGCCAGATTTCTATATGACGCCAGAAAATTTAGCGCTGCTTGCTGCAGCGGCTGGTATCCTCTATGGCATTATCGCCATGCGATGGATCCTCAAACAGTCAGAAGGAGATGATCGAATGAAGTCGATCGCCCGCGCCATTCAAGAAGGCGCACGTGCGTACCTTACACGCCAATACAAGACAATCGCCGTTATCGGCGCTGTTGTCTTCGTCCTCTTGTGGCAATTCTTGTCACTCGACT
>CAZHXK010000057.1:0-6750 GCA_964536565.1 uncultured Gammaproteobacteria bacterium | reverse complement strand
CCTCATAGAAAGCACTTTCAAAAGAAGGACAATCAAAGAAACTTCTAAACAAATCCTCACCCCCACCCTCTTTATTGATCCACAACACATCAGCAACATAAATATTCTCTTCTACTAACTGAATATGGCGAGGATTCACAAAAGCGAGTCTATGCGGATATTGCCAAAATATTGACCACGGATGAGCAAGATCTACTGAATTACTTGTTTCTTCTACAAGCACCCAACCATCATCTGCGAGTTTTTCGGCCATGTTCGGCGCCCAAGTATAGTCAAAAATAGGCACAATGCCGAACCAAGCCAGAATCAAAATATACGGTGCGATTCTTTTAAGAATTTTCATAGCAACTTTGGTGGAGTAAGATATTGGTTTTTATGCTCTCTATACAAGCAGAATAGATACTGCGGTAAACGCGTGGGCACACTCTACAAAGGCGGTGATTACTTTGGCTGTAGAGACTGCTACGATCTAACGTACGATTCACGAAACACTTCGAAGCGGTTCCGCGGAACACCATGGAGATATTTCGATCTCAGCATGAAAATTGAAGAGCTTGAGAGCAAAATCAGCAGGCACTACTACGCGGGCAAACCTACACGAAAGTACAGACGTGTATTGCGACTCATGAATCGACTCAATTACGAAGACATTAAAACCTCCATTGATGACTACCTTGCAAGCTGATATATTGTACATGCTTACCTAACTCTACAATCGAGAATCTTTTTTTCGCACAAAAATGGGCAGTCCTACCAGCGAAATATCTTCTCGATATGAGTTGGGTAAGCTAGGGCTGTCCTCTTTGTTTCGCAACAAAAATCTGACAACACATGAAATAAAAAACCCGCTATCATAGCGGGCTGTGAATCACATCATACGAAGAGCAAGTTCCAACTCACTCCTACGTACAGAGACGAAGCGAGCATGCGGAGTCTCCTCATTGTAACCGATAATGGGGAACTGCTGTGAAGGAGTAACACGAATGCCAATCCGAGACAAAAGATAACAGAGGAAAAGAGGGAGATGCTCCTCGTGATACACATCTCGATTTAGACTGGTCTCGAAGTAGTAGACCCGCACGTGCTCACTTCCCCCCGAAAGAACCTTTTCAACAAGCTCATGGAAGACGTGGTTCGCGTCATCTGCGAGCCGTGAGTGCACATCCGACGGAATTTCAGCCAGCAATCTTGCGCCGTGCTGCAAACTCCGCTCATTCACTGCCGTCCGCAAAGCAACCATGTTCCCTTCCATCCGACCACGCTGCCCAGCAGCGAAAAACTTGTCCATTTTGTTCACGCTTCACCTCCAATTGAATAGCCAATGAACCCAGAACAATAGCATGTCATACAACCATTGTCAAGGCCACCAATATGAATCAAAACAATCTAAAATACATCATTTACTGCAGAAAATCATCGGAGTCTGAAGATAAACAGGTTCAGTCGCTTGAAGATCAGATGGAACGACTGAAAGAACTCGCCAAGAATCTAAATCTTAATGTTGTCGATACACTCTCAGAATCTAAATCAGCAAAACGACCAGACAACCGCCCAAAGTTCACAGAGCTATTAAAGCGCATAGAGAGCGGAGAAGCTGAAGCGATTCTATGTTGGCAGCTCAACCGACTATCACGTAATCCACCAGATTCTGGAAGACTCCAATGGATGCTGCAAGAAGGAACTATCAAAGAAATCCGAACATACGATAGAGTTTATTCCCCACAAGATAACCAGCTTCTTTTTGCTGTCGAAAGCGGCATGGCAAACCAATTCATCCTCGATCTCCGCAAGAACACAAACCGCGGCCTCGCAAAAAAAATACGTGATGGATGGTATCCATCGCAAGCACCAATCGGATATCTGAATGAGGTAATCTCAAAAACCATCACTCCTGATCCAGAACGGTGGGAAATAGTGAGAAAGTGCTGGGACTATCTTCTAGCCGAGAAATACAACGTGGCTCAACTTCACGAAATCGCTATCAACGAGTGGAACCTGACTACATTACAGAAAAAAAGAACAGGCGGCAGACCAGTATCACTTACGGCATTCTACGAAATGTTCGCCAACCCGTTCTACACAGGCATGTTCAAATATCGCGGTAAGATTCATGAGGGTAAACATCAACCAATGGTGACAGCTGAAGAGTTTGATCGTGCTCAATATCTCATTGGTCGCAAAACCAAAGCAGCACCACAGAAACACTCGTTCTCTTATACAGGAATTATCACGTGCGGCTTCTGCGAAGGACAAATCACAGCGGAAAAAATTAAGAAGAAGTTAGCAACAGGAGAAATCAAGCATTACGTGTACTATCGTTGTACGCATCACAAGAAAGACATCATCTGCAAACAACCATCAATCAAAAAACAAGATTTAGAGGGGCAAATTGATGAGTTACTGAAACAAATCACCATACCCGAAGTGTTTAGAAACTGGGCTCTAAATGTAATCAAGACAGATAATGCACGGGAAGTAGAGGCTAGGCAGAAAATTTATGAGTCTAACGAAAAAGCATATCGATCTCTCATTAAGCAAAGAGACACTCTCACTGACCTCCGATTAAAGGAGCTGATTTCAGATGCTGAATTCACTGAAAAAAGAGAGGAGATAGACAAACGACTCAATACAACCAAAGAAAAGTTGGATCAAACTCACATACGTGCACAAGACTGGTACAAAACCATAGAAACAGCATTCAACTTCGCTGCTGACGCACGCGAACGCTTCACAACAACTGACGATATCCAAATCAAACGAACCATCTTCCAAACCCTCGGAAACAAATTCATCTTACAAGACAAAATACTCTCGGTTGAGTTTGTTGAATGGCTCAAACCCATTTCGAACGAACAAGAAAAACTCCAAGAAAGTGCAATCACGTTCGAACTGGCAAAAAATTACTCAACTAAACGAAAAAACAAGGCTTTGGACCTTGTCTTTTCGGCATGGGGCGATCGAGCGGAATTGAACCGCCGCTAGCAGTACCACAAACTGCTGTGCTAACCATTACACCACGACCGCCATATTAGTTGTCGAACACAATGATATCAATTCAGCTGTATAGGGTCAAGAAACAAGCAAACATTGACATGAAACTAAGCTGATGTAGGATGAAGCCACGTTCCTTTCCTACAACAATGGAGATCCACATTGAACAATTTCTTTGCCTACCGTACATTTGCCGAAGTCGTCAACTTCATGATCCTCGCACATAGCGAGCAACCAAAAGAACCACACAATGCAGTTCGTCGATGGGATGGAGAAACCCCCTATGGCGTGCACCTCCTATAGCGCGCAACCACCCTTCTCACCAAGCACCGCTACCCGCAGCGCTCCGAAAACGAGGAGCGTGGGCACTTCTCCTGCACGACATTATCGAAGGCACCAACGCCACCCTACCAAAAGGCACCCCTGCAGACGTCATCCAGCTCGTCGCAGACATGACCTTCCCAGGCGGCACCGGACAAGAGATTGAGGAAATCTGGGGCAAGCCGGAAGAAGTCAGGCTGCTCAAGCTCTACAATAAGACTCAGAACCTCATCGATGGTCGTGGTCTTAACCCGAGCGGCAAACAGCGGTACATCACATACACACGCGATCTCATTGCAGACGTAGAAAAAAACTACCCCACCGGACTCAACATCACCACCGTCGCGAAAGCAATCTGCGACAAACGACAAACAGAGCTCGACGCAGAACAAGCCGACGCGTAATTACCCGCGCCCTTCATGGGCGTTTTTTTGACCTATCAAAATTGTATGCGTAATATGAGAATCATGTTCACATTCCCCCGAAAAAAATACGAAACCCTCAACACCATACGCATCTATCAAGATCGCATTCTTCATAATTTCCGCAAGACTCAAGAATGGTCGCAAGGAAAACAAATTGGCGTTGTCGTAAAAAGTAACGGATACGGTCATGGGATAGTTGAAATTGCAAAAATCGTCGATCATCTCGATATCGCATATATCTTCGCAGACTCTACATACGAAGCACTCCGTCTCAAAGATGCTGACATACAAACACCCATCCTCATCCTTGGATTTACGCGACAAGAAAACCTCGAGGCAAAAAAATATCCGTTTTCATTCATGGCCCACAGCAAAGCCTCGTTTCAAACACTTTACAAAACACAACCACACACACCCATCCACCTCTTTTTTAACACCGGCATGAACCGAGAAGGATTCGATCTTCATGAATTAGAATGGATCACCAACTTTATACAAAAAAACAACATCCAAAACATCGAAGGCATTGCATCTCACTTTGCAGAAGCTGATTACATGATGCCAACACAACTCACGCACAGCCAAGTCGAGAATTTCGAAACGATCAAAAAACATTTTTCACAAAACAACATCCCCCTGAAGTACGCATACATGGACGCCAGTAACTCACTTGTATTCGGCATGGAAACATCAGGAAACTTAGTTCGAGCTGGTCGCGTGCTCTACGGAACTGGAAAAGATCACGTAAAATATGAACAACTCAAACCCGCACTAGAGCTCGTTTCTCGCATTGTTCAAGTAAGAAATATTAAAAAGGGCGAAAGCGTTGGATATGCAAGCTCATTCATCGCACCACAAAACATGAAGATTGCGCTCATTCCAATCGGATACCAAGAAGGACTTGAACGAAGACTAAGTAACAAAGGTGTGATGTTAGTCAAAGACAAACCATGCCCAATCGTGGGAAACGTCAGCATGAACTATTCATCAATCGATATTTCGAATGTAGATGTGCAACTAGACGACGAAGTAATTGTATATTCAAAAGAGCGTTCAGATCCAAATTCTCTCGCCGCCACCGCAAAACTCTGTGGAACCATCGAACATGAAATTCTAACCAGACTCAATCACACTGTTCGTAGAATCGTCGTATAAAAAAGCAAACTAAAAAGGTCCCCGTAAGGACCCGTTTCTTCAATTGCGGCTTGCCTCACAATTGATAATTACCGCTATAGCAAGCGCGGTGCTACTACACGATGCTTGATTTCTGAATGATCTCAAGACCCACATCACCCGGCATACCATACTCATGAACTTCATCCGTAAACTTTACGATATAGTCGCCATGATCCGTAATCATCGTGATATAGTGCGAATCTCCAGGACGACCCTCATGATACGAACAGGCCAAAACCTTTCCGACCGGATGTACATCAATAATATCGAGTGCCTCAGACGTAGTCACCAAGTTCGGACAATGGCTATGCCCTGCACAAGCAGAAAAAACATCCGACGAGCACGCCGCACCCACAAAGCCAAACAGGCTAACATCAGCAGATGACTCATAAAGTACACGACTGATCGTGCGATACTGAGCAACAACCTCCTGCAGATACATCAATCGTCGGACAGCGCTCAACCGATCATGCGTTCTGTTCCCAAAAACAAGACGATTAGCAGAACCACACACTCTATCTAACGCCGACTTCACATCAAAATCACTTCCAATCTGACAGTCAGCCCGAGCATAAAAACGCTGAAATGCATCGCACGACCACATCAATATTTCGTACTGGTCTTCCGTCAGGATGGTCGGATCACAAAACCGATCAGGATGTGACGACGCAGTCACATTCACGACCGAGCCATCAACCATCACGTTCTTCAAACCAATCTCAAACGCCACATTAGTATCAGTCATGTATCCCCTCCCAGAGAAATTAATGATCACTTGAGAAGCATTACCAGAAAAACACTATCTTGTCAAGAGCTGTGATACAAAATATCGTTTTAATGACATTTATCCTTTGTTTATAAAAATAATATTGTTCAAACTACCAAACAAAAAAGCCCTAAAGCAGGGCCTTCTCAGGAATTATTCCCCCTTTAAACCAACTAACTCTTTCAACTCATCAATCCCCTGTTCAAACGTTACCTCAGGCTCCCACCCCAACAAATCCTTTGCTTTAGCATTATCCGCTCTAACCTCAAACACCTCTCCCTGTCGCTTAGGTAAAAATTCGACCTCCCCACCAATCATCTCCGCAACTTTTTTTATTTCATAACTTGATCCCGTCCCTACATTAATCACTTCACCTTCTCCAGCCTTCTCCGAAGACATCGCCAACAAATTCGCACGCACCACATCTTTCACATTCGTAAAATCACGTCGTTGTAATCCATCTCCTATAATCGGCATCTTCAAACCCTTCGCGGCCTTCCCACAAAAAATACCAATCACGGTAGCATACGCTCCATCCATATCCGTTGTCTGTCGCGGACCATACACATTAAAATACCTCAAACTCACCGTCTGTAAATTATAAAACTCCGGCATCATCCGACAATACTGCTCACCAACAAACTTCATCACCGCATACGGAATAATCGGCGCAGCAACCATATCTTCTGTCACCGGCATCACATCTTTAGTTCCATACGCAGAAGAAGACGCAGAATACACTACACGCCGCACCCCTGCATCGCGCGCCGCCAAAAGTACATTTAGTGTTCCTGTCGCATTACTATCATGCGTAAGCATAGGTTCCACAATCGAATACTGCATCCGTGCCTGAGCCGCACAATGAAACACACCATCCGCTCCATGAAAAATCGTACGCATCGCATCTATATCCGCAATATCCATTTCATACAAAACCGCATCAGGATTCAAATGCTCTCGCTTCCCCGAAGATAAATTATCAATAATATAAACCTCATCACCACGCGCCAACAACGCATCAACAATATGAGAACCAACTAAACCGGCTCCCCCTGTAACTAATATTTTTTT
>CAZHXK010000056.1:0-7176 GCA_964536565.1 uncultured Gammaproteobacteria bacterium | reverse complement strand
GACGATCTTGCGAAGCACGAAGAAATGTTACGCGAAGCAGCTAAGCGAGATCATCGAAAGCTTGGAAAGGAATTAGATTTATTTGTTTTCTCAGAGCTGGTTGGTTCTGGTTTACCACTGTGGACTCCACGTGGAACACTTATCAGAAATTTACTCGACGATTATATTTGGGAGATGCGAAAAGAAAAAGGGTACGAAAAAGTAGAAATCCCTCACATCACCAAAAAAGAATTATACGAAAAAAGTGGTCATTGGGATAAGTTCTCAGACGAGCTTTTTAAGATTGAAACACGCGAAGGACATGAATTTGCAATGAAGCCGATGAATTGTCCGCATCACACGCAGATTTTTGACTCTCGACAAAGAAGTTATCGCGACATGCCTCTTCGGTATGCAAACACAACCATGTGCTATCGAGATGAGCAAACAGGAGAGTTGCATGGACTATCTCGCACACGCGCATTCGCACAAGATGACGCACATGTCTTTTGTCGTGAAGCGCAGATCAAAGAAGAGTTTCTAAAGGTGTGGGATATCATCGATAATTTCTATAAAACATTCGATTTCAATCTCACGCCAACATTGTCATTCCATGATCCAGCTCAGCCAGAGAATTATCTCGGTACACCGGAAACATGGAAAAAGGCAGAGGATGCGCTGCGTGATATTGCAAAGGAGCGTGGTGTTGAGGCCAGAGAGGATATAGGCGAGGCAGCATTTTACGGACCAAAAATAGATTTCAAAGCTGTTGATTCGATTGGACGAGAATGGCAAGTCGCAACTATCCAGCTTGATATGAACATGCCCGAGCGATTCGATTTAAATTGTGTGAGTGAAGAAGGGAAAGATGAGCGTATCTTTATGATTCACGCGGCGATCATGGGATCAATCACACGCTTCATGTCTGTCATGATTGAGCATGTTGCTGGAGCATTCCCACTATGGCTGGCACCGGTACAAGTTGCAGTCGCATCTGTTTCAGAAAATCACGTTGCATATTGCGAAGAGCTAACACAACGATTCCGTGATGCGGATATCCGCACGTACCTCGATGATACAAATGAATCAGTCGGTAAAAAAATTAGAAACAGCGCGCAACAAAAATATCCATACACGCTCGTTGTCGGAGACAAAGAAGCAAACTCAGATAAGCTTTCAATTCGAGTGCGTGGTCAGGAAGAGCTACTGGAATTAACGGAAAAAGAATTTATTGCACAGGTAACACGAGATACGCACAATCGAACATTTAAATTGTCGTAGTATTATCAAGTAAAAGCCCTGGTTATGCCGGGCTTTTTTAATACATTGACAATTATCGTGAACATGATTATGCTATCTTCAGTTCCTTTTGGTATTACGCTATAGCTGATACGTATAGAAAACTCGCACAAGGTTATTAAAGGAGGCGACCTTGACGCAAGCATCAACATCAAAAATGGATCTGTTGCGGTTACGTTTGTTTAATCGCGCATTGAGGGAAATGACAGATGGAGCATGTGACGGCGCTATATTCAAAGCGACCGTTACTGAAGATCTGGGGCTCGCAGAGTCTCAGGCCTGCGACGTCATTTGTCGGTTTCTCATGTACATCGATGATGTGCAGTTCCTTCTTCGTTCGGGACTTCTTCGTCCAGAGCCACGAGAGGATCAAATCCAGAACGCAGATCGAGCGCTCTGGAAATCCATGGTGGCCAACATCCCTGTAAGCGCGGGTGGAGCTCGCGTTCTGTATCAAGCAATTCAAGATGAAAAGTTTATCAAAATGACGATCATGCCGACTACGACGGTCGTAGATGTCATTGCATTTGCTGCTGCGGTTGAGCGTATGGAGGGACCCCATCTCGATATGCCTAACCTGAAGGCTGCTGTTCACTAGCAGCAACACATTGCTTCTCCTCGCTAGCGGGGAGGTTTTTTATTGCCAAAATACGATGAATATCATAATATATCAGTCTATGGATAAAGAACTCCCCAAAGCATACGAACCGAAAAACCATGAAGATGAGATTTATACAAGCTGGGATAAAGCCGGTTTTTTTAATCCGGATGTGTGTATTGAAAAGGGTGTAACAGATAAGGACGCAGAGGCTTTCTCAATTGTGCTGCCACCACCAAACGTAACAGGGACGTTGCATATGGGTCATGCGGTGATGCTCGCAATTCAAGATTTGATGACGCGAATGGCACGCATGCAAGGGAAGAAGGCTTTGTGGATCCCGGGAGTGGATCACGCTGCAATTGCAACACAATCAAAAGTAGAAAAATTACTAGATGAAGAGGAAGGAAAAACAAGATACGATTTAGGCCGAGAAGATTTTTTGAAACGAGTAGAAGCATTCGCGCAAACTTCACACGACACGATTGTAAATCAGGTAAAGAAGATGGGGGCATCGATCGATTGGTCTCGTGAGGCATATACATTAGACGATGCACGAAACCGCGCGGTGCGTACAGCATTCAAAAGAATGTATGACGATAAGCTTATTTATCGTGGCGATTTTATCGTGAACTGGGATCCAAAACTTCAAACAACAGTTTCAGATGATGAAGTTGATTACAAGGACGAGAAAGCAAAGTTTTATTATTTTCAGTATGGTCCGTTTGAGATTGGAACAGCTCGACCGGAAACAAAGTTCGGTGACAAGTATATTGTGATGCATCCGGAAGATGATCGATACAAAGCATACAAGCACGGGCAAAAAATAACCGTTGAATGGATTAACGGAGAAATTGAAGCAACAATCATCAAAGACGAAGCAGCCGAGATGGATTTCGGAACAGGTGTTATGACGATTACGCCATGGCATTCCGATGTTGATTTTGACTTGGCCATCAAGCATTCGTTAGATCGTGAGCAAATTATCGGTTACGATGGAAAGCTTCTTCCGATTGCGAAAGAGTTTGCGGGTATGCATATTACTGAGGCGCGTGAAAAGATTGTGGCTAAGTTAGATAAAAAAGGATTACTCACAAAAATTGATGAAGACTACGAGCATCGTCTCGCAGTAAACTCTCGAGGGGGTGGTATTATCGAGCCACAGGTAAAACGACAGTGGTTTGTAAATGTAACACAGCAATTTGAGAAAAATGGGGAGCGGGTAACGCTCAAAGGACAGATGCAGCAGGCGGTTCGAGGTGGTGACATTAACATCATGCCCGAACGATTCAACAAAACATATTTCCACTGGATTGATAACCTTCGGAACTGGTGTATATCGCGACAGTTGTGGTTTGGGCATCAGATTCCTGCGTATTACTGCATGGTCTGCCACGCAGATGACATTGATGTGAAGCTCAATAATGTTTTGATCGATCAGGATATAGATATTGCTGGTGGTCGCATTGCTGCACTCATGCAAATGATGTCGCCAAAAGAAATTAAAGATAATATGCTTTGGGTTGAAAGTGTTGGAGATGCAAAGCCGGTTGTCATGACGGGTGAGCCCGAGAAATGCACAAGCTGTGATACGGCATTTTGGGTACAGGATCCAGATACGCTCGATACATGGTTCTCTTCTGGGTTATGGACGTTCTCTACGCTCGGCTGGCCAGATGAAACAGAGGATCTTAAAACGTATCACCCAACAACTATCATTGAAACGGGATACGATATTATCTTCTTCTGGGTTGCGCGCATGATTTTGATGACAACGTACTTGATGGATGAAGTTCCGTTTAAAGATGTGTATTTGCATGGTTTGATTCGTGATGAAAAAGGACGGAAGATGAGTAAGTAACTTGGGAATATTATCGACCCACTCGACATGATCGAGAAGTTTGGGACGGATGCAACACGACTGTCACTCATTATTGGCATCTCTCCAGGAAATGATTCAAAGCTGTCAGAAGATAAGGTTGCAAGCTTTAGAAATTTCACAAACAAACTATATAATATCGCACGATACGTTCTATCGACTACAAAGGAAGTTGAAATCCCAACTATCAATCAGGCGTACTATGACTCACTTCCATTTGAAGACCAGTGGATTATTGGTCGATTGAATGAAGTTACGGAGTCAGTTACAGCGAACCTTGAAAAATACGAATTCGCTCGTGCATGCGACGAACTTAAAGATTTCACATGGAATGAGTTTGCGGATTGGTACATAGAAATTGCGAAAATTAGAGGAGAGAAAGATGCGGTTTTGCGTTACTGCTTGGAAACAATCGTGAAGCTGTGGCACCCGGCAATGCCGTTCGTCACTGAGCATATCTGGAAACTACTCGGACACGATTCATTGCTCATGGTCGAGAAATGGCCGTCAGAAAAACTAGTGGTGAACAAGATGACACTTAATTCCTTCGAAGGAATGCGCGACATCATTACAGCAATTAGAAATCTCCGTGCAGAATCAAACGTACCTGCTGCGACAAAGATTAATTTGACGATTGATGACGGTCCATACGAACTCGAGAAAATTGCCGATATTATTAAGAGGATGGGACGCGCTGAAACCCTTACGATTAAGAAAGGAATCACAAAGCCAGCTCAAAGTGCATCGGCTGTGGTTGGGGAAGCGACAATCTACATGTCACTTGAAGGATTGTTTGATAAAGAAGCAGAAACAGAACGACTTGGAAAAGAGATAGAAAAAGTAGCAAAATACATCAAAGCGCTTGAAGGAAAACTCGGAAACAAAGAATTCGTCGCGAATGCTCCAGAAAAAATCGTGGCTATAGAGCAAAAGAAACTAGATGAAGCACAGGCAAAACGTGCTAAACTAGAAGAGCAGTTAGGACAGATTTCGTAGGCAATTACTGAGTTTTTTGTAGATACGAACACAATAAAAGGATCCAACATGTCTATACTCAAAGAAATACATTCTGAATTAGTTAAGGTATTCAAAGAAGTCGGCCAGACAGTTTCTGCTGACCAATTTGCAACTCCGCCAAACTCTGACATGGGCGACATCGCCTTTGGGTGTTTTGTGTTAGCTAAAGAACAGAAACAATCTCCGGTAGCAGTCGCAAAAGAGTTGTACGAAAAAATGAAGCCGTTGGTTGGAGGGCATGCGATATTTACAAACATTGCGCTGTCTGGTCCGTATATCAATTTCTCAATTGATCGAGCAGTACTTGGTCCTGATGTTATCAAGCGTGTCACCAAAGAGGGAAAGAAATACGGAACACAAAAAGTTGAATCGCTGTCGATCATGTTCGAGTACTCTCAGCCAAACACGCACAAGGCATTTCACATCGGACACATGCGAAACGCAATGCTTGGTGCGGCACTGGTGAAGCTGTATGAATCTCAGGGGATGAAAGTTCGTGCAGTAACATATGTAAACGACATTGGGACACATGTAGCGAAATGCTTGTGGGCACTTGAAAAATTCTTTGCCGGACAAATTCCTGAGGATGAACGCGGACGATTTTTGGGTGGTGTGTACGCGTATGCTGCAAAAATGCTCGAGAAGAATCCTGATTGGAAGTCACAATCTCAAGACATGCTATTGAAGTTAGAGGCTCACGAACCGGAGGTGGAGAAGCAGTGGTTGGAGACACGTGAGTGGAGTCTTGATGGATTCAGATCAATTTACGCAGAACTCGGGATCGAGTTTGAAGATTGGTATTTCGAAAGTGATGTGGTTGAACTCGGCCAAAAAACTGTAGACAAGCTTTTAGAAAAAGGTATAGCACGCGAAAGTGATGGTGCGATCATCATGGATCTTACAGAATTCGGATTAGACGTGCTGGTTGTTCGAAAATCGGATGGCACGGGGCTATACTCAACGAGTGATCTGGGGCTTGCGCAGGCAAAGGCAAAAAAGAAGTGGGATACAAGCATGGTCATCACGGACATGCGGCAAACACTCTACTTTAATCAGTTGCACAAGACACTCGAGTTATTTGGGTTTGATAGACCGTTGTCACACATTGGATATGAACTTGTTCGGCTAACAACTGGGTCAATGTCATCCCGAAAGGGGAGTGTGATTCTGTATGAAGACTTCCGAGATGAGATTGTGGCTGAGGCAACGAAAGAAACGAAGGCACGGCATGCAGACTGGTCGGCAGAGAAAGTAAATCACACTGCGCTGACGCTCGCTATCGCTGCTATCAAATTCTCGATGTTGAAGGTGAAGCCATCACAGATTATCACGTTCGATAAAGAAGAGGCTCTTTCTTTTAGTGGGTTCTCTGCGCCGTATGTGTTGTATACATACGCACGTATCATGAGTGTTCTGAAAAAGACGGAGCGACCTAAGGCAAAGGAAGTGCATGATTTCGCTGATTCACATGAATCTGCGCTCGTGATGTCATTAGCTCGATATCCTGAAGTTGTTGCTCAAGCACGTGCTGCAGAAGATCCGTCTGAAATATGTCGATTTACACACGATCTCGCGCGTGAATTTAGTAGTTTCTACGAGCATTGCCCGGTAAAGGATGCAGAGCCAGCTGTTTCTGCTGGTCGAGTTGATTTAATTACTGCTGTGTCTCAAACGCTCTCAAATGCACTGACTTTGCTAGGAATACAGACATTAGATGAAATGTAATAGAGTACCTGCCTGCAAATGGCGGGTTTTTTATTCCTCCACATTGACGTCACACTCTCAAATCGATAACATACATGGTATCTAAGAAACTGGTGCATGGCAATTTGTAACGAGAAAAATCTCTAGTTACAAGCTACTAATTACGAGTTACTCAAAATATATGCTAGAAGACGAAGAATACACACCTTTAGCTGGAACAAATGACGATGTTGAAACAATTGTCGGTCCATCTGTAAAGGTGGAAGGTGATTTCGTTTCAAAAGGAAATGTAGTCATTGAGGGGACTGTCTCAGGAAGCGTGAAGACTGACAAAAATCTTCGTGTTGAAGAGGGGGCTTCAATCAATGCAAACGTAAAGGCTCAGAACGTTCGTGTTGCTGGTGAAGTTCGAGGGAATGTCGTTGTGTCAGGATTACTCGAACTCACTGAATCGGCTCGTGTGCTCGGAGATATTCAAACAAAAACACTCGTGGTAGCTGCTGGTGCAACATTGCACGGAAACTGCAAGATGGATGAAGATGCAGCAAGCACACCAAAACGTTCAAAAGCGAAGGCTAGTAAAGAAGTGGATCTCGAGGTAGATCTCGAGGAAGAGGAAGAACGTGAGCTAGAAATCGCCTAAGGGATGTGGTCGTATAGCGCAATTTTTGTGTATGTACATTTACCTCTACGATTCATT
>CAZHXK010000055.1:0-7409 GCA_964536565.1 uncultured Gammaproteobacteria bacterium | reverse complement strand
AACAGTTCTTGCGGTCTCACATGGTGCAACAATGGCAGCGTGGCTATTGAATGTACAAGGACGTGTTATTAACCGCGAAAATTTTGTAGAAATACATCACGGAAACTGCTCAATTTCTATCATGGATTTTGATCGAGATGGAAAACTCGAAAATATTGAGGTTGGATTAACTGGTCACCTCGAAGAAGTTGCTGAATAAAACATTCTTTTGACACAACGCACAGCTTTCACTAAACTCCGATCAGATCATTGAATACAAAGGAGACGGTCATGAGGCATATCCTTACGGCAGATCAGATTACGCTGGAGATGTTGGATCGACTGCATGGACTGACGAATGCTATTCGAAAGAAGCGTCAGACGAGAGAGGGGGCGATCTGGCTCAAACAATGTTTTCCTCATCGGCGAGCTGAGATATATTTCTCTCAGAAATCATCACGAACAAAGCAGTCATTTATTTCAGCATGTCAGAATCTTGGTATGGATGTGATCGTGTTGGATGATCCTAGTACATCGTCTGAGGGGAAGGGTGAATCAAAGTTTGATTCACATCGAACTTTTTCCTCGTTTGTTGATCTCATTATCATGAGAACAAAGACACAGGGTCTGGCTGCTCGTATCGCAAGTCATCTTGATGGTACGGAGCGACCGCGTCCTGTAATAAATGGTGGTAGTGGTGCTGATCAGCATCCAACTCAGGCAATGCTGGATGACTATACACTGCGACGATCGCTCAAAGAGCGGGGTGGTATTCCGGGTAAGAAGATTGCATTGGTGGGGGATTTAAAGCGAGGAAGGACAGTTCGTTCGCTAGCGCCTCTTATGCGGTTCTATAAAGGTGCTAGTCTAATACTAGTCTCGCCGCCAGAATTTGCCATGCTTCCTGATGTGACTGACAAGCTGGAAGAATACGGTATCGAATACTCGGTTACTGATGATTTTGACAAAGCAGTTGCGGATTGCGATGCGTTGTATCTCACGCGCGTGCAGGATGAGCATGATGATGTGACATCGAAGATTCCCATAAGCATTGGTGGTGTCGAATACACTGTCGATACGATGGATGCGTCGGATCCCGAATGTGTTGTGCTTCGTTTGAAACCGAATGGAAAAGCATTAAAGAAACTCGAGCCAGATGAATGTGCGGGTTCAAGTGTGCCTGGTTATAGTTTCGAACCTCGACATCTTGGCTTACTGGGATCAAACGCGATTGTCATGCACCCACTTCCTCGCCGAGGAGAGCTTGATCCAGCCTGTGATACTGATCCGCGCATTAAAATATGGCGCGCTGTTCGAAATGGCATGCATGTCCGAACAGCGCTTGTATATCGTATCCTGAAAGAACAGGAGCTTGAGAAGGAGTGGGGAGGTCCACTTCCAAAACATATGCAAGACCGGTGTTGGTTACTTCGTTAATATTCACTCCGATTCGTCGGAGTTTTTTTATATCAAAAAATCAGGCAGGAAGCCCGATTTTTTTAATTCCATATTCTAGAATGAAGAGCTGTATGACGGTGGTGGTGTAGATGGTGGCTCCGGTGTGGG
The DNA here is from genome assembly GCA_964536565.1 of uncultured Gammaproteobacteria bacterium. Taxonomy (GTDB): domain Bacteria; phylum Patescibacteriota; class Patescibacteriia; order Magasanikbacterales. Next base: position 5,864 of record CAZHXK010000055.1, on the reverse strand, counting down.
TGGGGCTGGCGGAGGGGTTGGTGGTTCTGGGGTAGGGGTTGGTGCTGCAGCTGGTGGATCTGTAGGAGTTGTGGCTCCCGGTTTTCCTCCTGCTAATGCTCCTTCCTTCACAGATTTTTTCAAACGTGATCCTGCTTTAAACTTCGGTACAGGAACTGCTGGGATATCAATAGCCTTTGATGGATCCTGTGGGTTCACACCAACACGGCCTTTTCTCACGCGTGCGCTGAATTCTCCAAATCCAGCGAGCGTAACACTACCTCCTCCAGCAATGGTTTCGGTAATGATGTCTGTCATTGATTCGACAGCAGCTTCGGCCTGCGACTTATTCAGACCTAGTCGATCGGCAAGGGCTTGCGCCAAATCCGATTTATTCATAAGCATGGGATTATGGACTTAGGTGACGTCCATGTTAAACGTTATATGGTTGTAAATATGTTAAAAGGTTCGATGTGTGTGCAGTGTCCTGTTTCGTCATCTACGTCTGCGATGATGCCGGAGAGGATAGCTTCTCCGTCTTCGGCGAAATCGTGAACACGACGATTATCTGGGTGAAGAAAGTTATTCAAGATAGCTTCTCGGGTCACACCAAGTACGCCATTTCGATCACCGACCATTCCGATATCTGTAACATAACCAGTTCCTTGAGGAAGAATTCGTGCGTCATTTGTCTGTACGTGAGTATGTGTTCCCCATGAAAGGGATGCTGACCCGTCTACATGCCAACCCATTGCGATGCGCTCACTTGTGGTCTCCGCATGGAAATCAATAAGACGAATACGAACATCCTTATGTTCTGGTTTGTTAAGAATCGCGTCTACTGCTGCAAAAGGTGAGTCCACTGTTTCTTTCATGAACATCTCACCCTGTAAGTTTAGCACAATTATGGTTTTACCAGCAACATCGAATGTTCGATACCCAACACCAGGAGTTCCGTCAGGATAATTCGCGGGTCGAATCATGTCTGGGTCATCCAAAAGAGGAATACCAGGTGGCTTTGAAAATGTATGATTTCCACCCGTGAAACAGTCGATATTCAATGCACGCATTTCATCGATCGTGCGTTGTGTGATTCCTTTTCCATGTGCGAGGTTCTCAGATTGTACGATCGTGAAATCAGGTTTGAGGTCAGCCTGAAGATTGGGGAGCTCACTGATGAGCGCCTTTCGTCCGAGCTTTCCTACAACGTCACCGAAGACAAGAAAACGCATAGGACTATCGAGCTAATTCAATTACACGTTGTTCACGAATCACGGTCACGCGAATTTCCCCTGGATACTGCAATTCCTGTTCAATCTTGTGTGCGATATCTCGTGCGAGAGTGTGTGCTGCGTAGTCGTCTACTTTTGCAGGGTGCACGAAGACGCGAACCTCACGCCCTGCTGAAATTGCGTATGCTTTTTCTACGCCAGGGAATGATGTTGCGACATTTTCCAGTCCTTCCAATCGTTTGATATAGAATTCGTATGTTCCTTTGCGTGCGCCAGGACGAGCACCAGAAAGTGCATCAGCCGCCTTACAAATCGCGCCCAATAGTGTTTTTGGATTATCCTCGTGATGAGCAATAGAACAGTATGCAATTTCCTCAGGAACATTAAACTTCTTCATTAATGCGTATCCAAGTTCAGGATGTCCACCGTCATTTTCATGATCAATAGATTTTCCAATGTCATGGAACAAGCCGGCTGTTTTTGCGAGTGTGACGTCCATACCAAGCTCTCCAGCCATCATTCCACACAAATGCGCCACCTCGAGTGAATGCATCATGTTGTTCTGGCCGTAACTTGTTCGGTATTTCAATCGTCCCAAAATTGATGTCAGTTTTGGATCGAATCCAGTGAGTCCCATTTCATACAACATTTCCTCTCCAGCCTTTTTGATATCAAGCGCCAACTCCTTTTTTGCAAGATCAATTGTTTCCTCAATACGAGCTGGTTGAATGCGTCCATCCTCGAGCAGTTTCTCAAGTGTGATACGTGCAATTTGTCGACGGATAGGGGAGAATCCTGAAATAGTGATAGCTCCTGGCGTGTCATCAATAATCAACTCACAGCCAGTAACCTTCTCGAGTGTCTTAATATTTCGTCCTTCCTTACCAATAATACGACCCTTCATGTCCTCACTTGGAAGAGCAACTGTTGTGGTAGTTGTTTCAGCTGAATGAGATCCAGCATAGCGCTGCATAACAGTCGTAAGAATCTTCTTCGCTTTCAATTCAAATTCTTCGGTATTTCGCTTTTGCAACTTAAAGATGCGTTGAGTCAAATCATCAGCGTATTCTTTCTCCATTTTTCCGTACATCTGCTCAAGAGCTTCTTCTTTAGTGAGTCCGGCCACAGCTTGAAGCTTATTGATAGCTTCTTTTTGGACATTTGCCAATTCTGCCTTATGTTTCTCAACAGATTCGATTTTCTGATTAAGTGTCTGTCTTGTTTGTTCGAGTTCTTTTTGTTTTGTTTCAACTCCAACTTCGCGTTTTTCTAAACGCTGCAGCATGTTCTTAAATTCATTGCGTGAACGCTGCTCTTCTTTCTTGGCCTCTTCAACGATTTTCATCGCATCATCCTTGGCTTGAAGAAGTGTTTCTTTTTCTTTGGTCTTTGCTTCGTCGACTAATTTCTTAGCCTTTGCTTCAATTGAATCAAGTTGTCCTTGTGCGATTTTTTTACGGGAGTTGTATCCGATGAGGGCACCGAGAGATCCAACTACAACCGCAATCGCGATGACGATTGGTGTAGACATAAAAACGCTCAAAATCAGTCATCGAAAAGATGAAATCCTTAGAGCGTCAAAGTTTGTTCTTTAAATTGAATCTACAACAAAATTCCTCGTGTACTAACGAGATGTTTTGCGAATGAATTATATTCCTCCAAGACAGTAAGAATATGTGTAAGTTGAGTTAAATTCATGTGATTCGTATCAAACAGGTTTGCTCTTTCGGAAACTGATCAGTTATTAACAATTAATGTGCTTGAACATTAGCATGGTGAAGGGTGTTTGTAAAGAGGAGGAATGGTGTATAAAGGCCTTGACAAAGTTGTCTTTTTAGTGTATAGTTAAGTGTCGTGTCTGAGCTTGTCAGACGCAACAAGATAACGATTTTCCTAATGAATATCGTTTTCGTGAGAGTATTCAAAAAAGTAAGGTTCTATACAACAGAGGAGAGGGTAATGTCGCGTAGAGCGCTTATCGACGAAGAGCGAATCCGAATCACAAAAAACGAACTCGTTCGACTGACGGATAAACCAAGTGAGAGTGCTGCCGGATTTTGGTTGACTGTGTATGCGGTGGTCATCATCTTGGCGGCCTTTATCGGCGCGATTGTAATAGCGCAATCAACGGGTGTCGAGTTTCCTCATCGTTCGGCGACGGGCACTTGGGTCGTATATTGGATTGTGCTGGCAGTGCTTGTGAGTATGTATGCATTCGTGGTGGTCAGTTTCATGACGACGCGAATGGTTCTGACCACGAGGCGTGCGCTCGTATACAGCGGATGGATCGGGAGTTATGATGCGGGCATGCAGCTCCACAAGATCGAAACCATTTATGCTGGTCAGGGGTGGTTCGGAAAGATGCTCGGCTACGGCTACATGGTTGTTGGTGGCACGGGTGGCGACAAGTTGTATTTTAAGCATGTCGTCGATCATAGGGGGTTCGCACGCAAGCTCGAAGCACTCGTGCGTCTGTATCAGAAAGAGCGGTACGCTCGTAAGTAACAAACAATGAGCGGAAGAGTCCTAAGTGGGCTCTTTTTTTATTAAAAAATCTCCCAAAAAAAGCGGATTATGTCAAGTCTCTTGTGTGTTCCATCCAGTTCTCTTGTGTGAGGTCTTTGAGTACGACCGAGTTGTTGAGGAGATGAGAATCTATTGATGTGCGCTCGAGTTCATCGAGGTATGCGCCAACTCCGAGTGTGTCGCCGATATCAGCGCCGAGTGTTCTGATGTATGTGCCGGATGTGCATGAGACATCAACAACAGCTCTGGGCCAATCATATGAAACAAGTTCCAGAGAATGAATAGTAATATCAACTGGGTCGCGTTCGATTGTTTTTCCAGCGCGCGCTAACTCATACAATTTTTTACCGCCAACCTTTTTTGCGGAGTACATGGGCGGTGTTTGTTTTTGTGGGCCAGTAAATTTTTTAAGTGCCGCTTCAAGTTCTTGCTGGGACGGACGGGATCCTTCGGCAGGCTCAGGATGACAAGTTGTAATAACTCCAGTTCTGTCTTGTGTATCAGAAGTACCTCCAAAATGAATCGCAGCTCGATACGACTTATCCAGTTTCACAAATTCAGACAAACGTTTAGTGGATGAGCGCCCGACCGCAACAATAAGCAGGCCCGTTGCAAAGGGGTCGAGTGTGCCTGCATGGCCAACTTTTCGCTCGCCAGTGATGCGTCGAACACGGTCTATAACATCATGCGATGTGATGCCGGCCGGTTTGTTGATTAATAGAAAAGACATAATTGACCTAATATAGTGAGTTTGCTAAACTTTGCTCACCTTAAACAGGTACTTAGTTATACCAGAAAGCAGATACTAAATACTAGATACAACCCATGAACGTTACAGAATTAGCCCGACGGCTCCGCGTAAATTCTAAAGTCCTCCTGCAAACTCTTCCTGAGTTTGGTTTTGATATTGGTGCGCGTGCGATTAAAGTTGATGATAAAATTGCACAGCAGATTCAACGTCAGTGGCCTAAGATTAAGCGTGAGCTTGATAAACGAAAGGCTGATGAGGAAAAGGAAAAACGTTTAAAGGATATTGCGGTTCGTCGTGAGCAAGTTGGTGTAGTGGAATTGGCAGATGTATTTACGGTCCGAGAATTTGCAGATGCACTTAACTTACCTGTTACAACACTCATGCACGAGCTCATGAAGAATGGGATTCTCGTGGCTATGAATGAGCGTATTGATTTTGATACAGCTCAGATCATCGCAGAAGATTTAGGATACGAAGTAAAAAAGAAAAACGCTGGTGAAGCTGTGGTTGAAGCAACTGAAACGGAAGAGGCTTTGAAAGAAGTGCTCGAAGCGAAAGATGAAAATGCCATTGCTCGTCCTCCTGTTATTGTGGTGATGGGGCATGTTGATCATGGAAAAACTCGTTTGCTTGATGCAATTCGACAAACAAATGTGATTGATACAGAGGCTGGTGGAATCACGCAGCATATCGGTGCGTATCAGGTTGTTCGAAATGACAAGAAGATGACGTTTATTGATACGCCAGGTCACGAAGCGTTTACGGTGATGAGATCTCGTGGTGCGCGTGTTGCTGATATTGCTATTTTGGTTGTTGCTGCAGATGATGGTGTGAAACCTCAGACAAAAGAAGCGATTAAGATTATCAAAGCCGCGAAGCTTCCATACGTTGTCGCTTTAAATAAAATTGATAAAGAAGGGTTGAATTTAGATAGAGTAAAAACAGGGTTGTCAGAGGCTGGAGTATTGATTGAAGAATGGGGTGGAGATGTTCCTGTTGTTCCTATTTCAGCTAAAGAAGGAACAAATATTGATAAAATCTTAGAAGTTATTTTGCTCGTTGCAGATGTGAATGCAGATAAAATCGTAGCGAACCCTGATCGAGGTGCAATTGGAACAGTAATTGAAGCGCGCGTGGATCGTGGCCAAGGGCCGGTTGCAACGGTGCTTGTACAAGCAGGAACACTCAAAAGAAAAGACCCGCTGAATGTAAACGGCCGAACATTTGGTCGTGTACGTGCATTAAAAAATTACTTGGGTGAGGATGTTAAAGAAGCGGTTCCAGGAACGCCAGTTCGCATTCTCGGTTTTCAAGAAGCGCCGGAGGTGGGAGATGTATTGGATGTTGCGGATAAAAATGCAGTTAAAATGAAGAAA
>CAZHXK010000054.1:0-7624 GCA_964536565.1 uncultured Gammaproteobacteria bacterium | reverse complement strand
ATCTCGAGATGTCGTAGTCGCTGTACTGGATTCAGGCGTTGACATAGACCACGCTGACCTAAAAGACAACATGTGGCACAACACAAAAGAACGTCTCAATGGTCTTGACGATGACGGAAACGGATTCATCGACGATCTCAATGGATGGGATTTTGTAGGTGATGACAATGGTGTATCTCCGGATACTGCAAAACGCTTCGACAATGGAGGGATTCATCATGGGACTGTAGTTGCTGGTTTGGTGGGAGCAGTGGGAAACAACAGCACAGACTCAACAGGTGTCTCGATGCGCGTACAAATCATGTCAGTAAAGGTAATGGATAATCACGGCAGGGGAGAAGTACAAGACGTTATTAGTGGTATCGACTACGCGATTCAGAACGGAGCGGATATTATCAATCTTTCATTCAGTGGACCCGAATCATCACAGTATCTACAAGATGCCATGAGAAAAGCGCATGCTGCTGGAGTCATTGTTGTTGTGGCAGCTGGGAATGATAACGACGAAGCTGAATCAGGTAATCTTGATAGAAACGCCAAGTATCCAGTCTGCACAGACAAAGGTAGCGCAATTGATGCGGTGGTCGGCGTCGGAGCTGTCGACATCAACGACAAGTTGTCAGACTTTTCAAACTATGGGAGCTGTCTGGATCTTGTAGCACCAGGGGAGGACATTGTATCAACGCTCTACCACGAACCAGGAACACGCTTTGAAAGCACATTCGGCGGCTACTTTTCTGGAACATCTCTCGCGGCCCCGCTCGTTTCAGGGTCTGCTGCGCTGCTTATGTCGCTTCACCCCGACTGGACATCGGAGGAGGTGGTAATGGCACTATACCTTACGGCTGATTCAGTGGATACGGCCAACCCAGGCCTCCAAGGAAAGCTCGGAAACGGACGACTCAACACTTTGAGAGCGTCTCGTGTATTGTTTGAAGAGGTGAGTGTGACAATTCCACATGTGCCGTCTGGGATGATTATTGTGGGTCCAGCGTCCGGTGGATCTGGTGACATTCGAATACTTGATACAGACAACAAGCTCAAATCAACGATACAACCATTTGGTAATACAGGCGAAGGACTCAACTTTGCCACAGGAGATTTAGACGGAGATGGTAGTACAGAGATTGTATTGGCAAGAAACGGACTGCTTCATATATTCGACACACAAGGAGTCAAACAGAAATCATTCCCACTCAGATCGAAACTCACATCGCCCGTCAGTATAGCGATAGGAGACTTGCAAGGAGATGGAGACAAAGAAATAATCGTCACACACGAGAAAGGCACACAAACTATTTGGCTCTATACAAAAGAGGGTTACGACCTGGGACAATTCGACGTACAAGGTGAACCACTCGATGGACTCCGAGTTGCGGTTGGAGATGTCACAAACGATGGTGCTGTTGAGATTTTTGCGGGTACAACCGGACTCTCAAGAGATGCTGATGTGTGGGTCTACCTGTCTGATGGAAACAACTACGCGGGCTTTCAGGCGTTTGTTGATGGGGAGGATATCATTCACAGTCAGGGCATAGAACTTGCTGTTGCCGATCTAGACGGTGATGGGACTGCCGAGGTAATCGCAGGGCCATCAGCAGGACAGACGACTGTCCGTACATTCACGTTCTTTGGTGCACTCATTAGTGAATTTGATGCATTTAGCAATGAGACGGGCTCGGGGGTATATCTCTCGGTTGGGGACTACGAATCTGATGGAAACTATGAAATCGTAGCAAGCCCTGGCCCTGGAGGTCGTCCACATGTTAAGATGTTCGACACCTACGGATCACTAAAGACTGAATGGATGCCATATCCAGAGTCGTTCCGGGGTGGCGTTACGGCACACTTTGAAAAAAAATAGTCTAACAGTTTTATACATTGATATTCCTCTATGGCCCTCTCTAAAGCATTCGAAAAAAAGAACGTTCTCGTTACCGGTGGAGCAGGATTTATCGGATCACATCTATGCGAAAGACTTGTGCATGAAAATGCTCACGTGATTTGCCTTGATAATTTCCAAAACTCGACTCCAGCAAACATTGAGCACATCTTAACTAATCAGGATTTCGCCTTCCTAAACGTAGACGTGAACGACAACTTCGATCTTGACTCATTTCAAGAGCTCGAGCGATTCAAAATTAAGTTTCAGGGAATTCAGGAGATCTATCATCTTGCATGCCCAACAAGCGCAAAGAATTTCAACGAATTCAAAATCCAGACACTTAGATCAAACAGCGATGGGACAAAAAATATTCTCGATCTCGCAGTCAAACACAAATCAAAAGTTGTGGTCGCGTCATCATCTGTTATTTATGGACCCCGCTCCGCAGACAGATTCCAGTTTCAAGAAGACTCAGAAGGCATTGTCAATCATCTTTCTCCGCGTGCATGCTATGACGAAGGAAAGCGCTTCATCGAGACCATGGGCTCAACATATGCAGATGTGTACAGACTCGACGTGAAACTTGCACGCATTTTCAGAACATACGGACCACGATTGAAATTAGATGACGGTCAAATGCTCATAGACTTCATCGTGAAAGCTCTTGCAGGTGAAGACCTTGTTATCTACGGTGACAAAGATTTCAAGACAAGTCTTACGTTTGTATCCGATGTGGTCGATGGACTTATCAAATTCATGGCTACAAAAACAGATAAGCTTGCTATGAACTTCGGAACCGATTACGAATACAATCTGACAGATGTTGCACAGAAAATCATCGACGCAATGAAATCAAAATCAAAAATCACATTCGAACCACCTTTGCCATTCATTACTGAACTAGGGATTCCAGATCTCACACGAGCAAAAGAAACGATAGGTTGGTTCCCATTAGTCACACTGGATGATGGACTGAAGCAAACAATCGACTACACTATCGCAAATCAAGGAAGACTTGGTATCTCATAAAGATTCACATGCATACACTCGTCATTATTCCAGCATACAACGAAGCCAAGACTATTGGATCGGTTATAGACGCAGTGCGAGCTCACACCTCGCACATTGTTGTTATTAATGATGGCTCATCTGATGACACGGCACGTATCGCACGCGCAAAAGGCTGCCAAGTAAAATCACATGTCATCAATAGGGGGTTGGGGGCTGCATTGCGCACAGGCTTCGCACACGCACTTCAAACAGAGGCTCAGTATGTGGTTACACTCGATGCCGACGGCCAGCATGACCCCGATGACATTCCGCGCCTGACTGAGTTTTTGCAGCAGGGACATGATGCAGTAATTGGGTCACGTCTTATAAACACGGATGGCATGCCCGCAACTCGAATCGTCGCAAATAAGTTTGCCAACGCGGTTACATACGGAGGCCACATCACCACAGATTCTCAATCAGGCCTCAGGGCATTCAAACGTGACGCTCTCAAACGCATGACACTCAACTCAGATCGCATGGAGATTTCATCTGAGATCATCGAGGAGATATATAAAAACAAACTGAGGTTTAGAGAGATTCCCATCAAGCCTGTCTACACTGAGTACTCCCTCGCAAAGGGGCAGAGCTTCACGGTAGGCCTTCAGACATGGTGGAGACTCTTTATGATAAGGATTTTCAAATGATGTCGTCCACTTGCTGAAACGACTTATTCTCGTTACAATAATCCAATTATTCAGGCACATTATGGATTACCCACAATTTTCAACGAACGAAGCTGAAGCTCGCGCACAGAAGCGCGATATTTTGATGCAGGCTAAAGATGCATACCCCGCAAAAACAGACAGAACTCACAAGATTGGTGACGTATTCACAGATTTTACGACACTAGAAAAGAGCGAGGATCAAATCACAATCACTGGAAGACTACGATCACAGCGAGTACACGGGGGATCATCGTTTGCGACAGTGCAAGACCAATCAGGAACAATTCAATTATTCTTTAGTAAGGGTGATGTTGGTGAAGAAGAATTTGGAAAATTCAGACATTTGGCAGATGTTGGTGATTTTATTGAAGCAACTGGAAAGGCTTTTGTTACTAAAAAGGGTGAGCAGAGTATTTTTGTGTCCAAGTGGCGCATGCTTACAAAGGCGCTACTGCCACTTCCTGAAAAATGGCATGGTCTTTCAGACACAGAAACTCGCTTCCGCAAACGATACCTCGATCTTATTATTAACGAAGATGTAAGAAATCGCATGATTGCGCGTGGGAAAGTGATTGCAGCGATGCGGGAATTATGCGATGGTTTAGGTATGATGGAGGTCGAGACACCGACGCTTCAGCCCATTTACGGAGGAGGATTTGCAAAACCATTTAAAACTCATCACAACTCATTAGATGCAGATTTTTTCTTGCGCATCTCAGATGAAATGTACCTGAAACGACTACTCGTTGGAGGTTTTGATGCTGTCTATGAAATTACAAAGGTATTCAGAAACGAAGGTATGGACCGTGATCATAATCCGGAATTTACCATGATGGAGGCTCAGGTCGCCTACAAAGATTACAAATGGGGCATGGACTTCTTTGAAGAGGTATACGAGCACTGCACTAAAGCTGCTAACGATGGATCAACAGATGTGACTCATGACGATGCCGTTGTTTCATTTGCACGACCGTGGAAGCGCATGAGACTCATCGATTCTATCAAGGAAGTCGGAGGAGTCGATGCAAACGCATGGACGACTGTTGAAGAGGCAAAGAAAGAACTTGAAACCAAGCTTGATAAAAAGAAAATGCATGAACTCGAAAGAATGCACACGCTAGGAGAAGTTGTTGCATACGCGTTTGAAGAGCTTGTAGAGGAAGAACTTATACAGCCAACACTCGTCTACGATTATCCAACTGAAGTTTCACCGCTCGCAAAGAAATGTGATGACGAGCGATTCACACAGCGATTTGAAGCTTTCTGTCTTGGTATGGAAATCGGAAACAACTACTCAGAGCTCAACGATCCTGTCGATCTGGAACAGCGATTTGTCGATGAAAAAAAGAAAGAGGAGGCTGGTTTCGACGAAGCACATCAAACTGATTATGACTACATCGATGCTATTAAGCACGGTCTGCCACCAGCATGTGGTATCGGAATTGGTATTGATCGTATGATCATGGCCCTCACAGGAACGCAAAGCATCAAGGAAGTTATTCTGTTCCCAACACTCAAACCCCAAAACCAAAACACAGACTCATAATATGAAAAAACTCGCCACACATCCGAATCCTCACATTGACGACGCTTGTGGTATCTGGCTGCTCACTCGTTTTCATCCGGCATACAAAAAACACACCGTCTCATTTATCCCCCAAAGCTCAAAAAAAATCCCCGCAGGTTTTGTTGCGATTGGTATTGGACGGGGTAAATACGATGAGCACAAAGGAGATGTTAATGACTGCGCTGCAACATTGGTATACAAAGACATTCGCGGAAAAATCAAGAACAAGATCGACAGAGCAGCTCTTGATGAAATCGTAGAATGGGTAAAAAACGAAGATCACGCACAGTTTTTTGGTATTCAAAATCACGAATATGGCGTGGCTATAACAGGAATGTCCATTCCAAAAGTCAAAGGATCAAAATCCAAAACTTCACTCAACTGGATGCTTACAGCACTTGATGGTATTTATGTAACGATTAGAGAAAAGCAACAGTTACTCCACGATTGGGAACACAAAGTTACGTTTGAAACAAAATGGGGAAGAGGTGTTGCCGTGAAAACTAAGACAAGCTCTCAGCAAGTAGCACAACTATCAATGAGAAAGGGGTTTGTACTATTTGCCGTCGAGAATCCTGAAAACGGGTACCGTTACATTAAATCTGCTGTCAGAAGTGCACGCGTGAATTTATCAAAAGCATATAAAACAGCTTCTGCAAACGAGCCTGAGGCTGAGTGGTATCTACATCACTCTAAACGAATGCTTATTTGCGGCTCGGACGTTGCGGAAAACATCACGCTATCGAAGCTAACGCTGAAGGAACTCATATCATTAGTAAAATAGCCTATGATTAATAAATACGTCATGACATGTGCAGAAGTCGTATTAATGGGCTCAGGATGCACACAGATACCGCCAGCACTGCCCTCTGAAGCAGTAGCCTTCGAAGTACTAGCAGAAAGCAACAACTCTGCGATATTCGAGAGAGGTGGCTACACCGTGCGTGACGAACAGACATGGGCAACGCTGTGGGCGAAAACGACAGCCTCAAATGACAGCGAAACGGTACCCTTAGTTGATTTTCAAAAAAACATGGTGGTTGGAGTATTTTACGGGCAGAGAAGTACTGGCGGATACTCAATCAAGGTCGGGAGTATTCAAGAGACCGCAGAAAACATTACAGTGATCGTGCAGACTGTATCTCCTGCAGCTGGCGCTACGCTCACCCAAGCACTTACGTCACCAGTTGAGTTCGTGCTACTTCCCACGACTGAAAAGAATGTCGCATTCGAATGGAAGCATCGGGTGCAAGATGGCAAGACTGATGCACAACGTATAACAGACAAGAAGAAATACAATCTAGTGCACGAGCATGGCGGTCTCGAAGTCGCAGGTGCGCAGATCAATCGAGAGTGGTATCTTATCAACAAAAAAGGCGTCCAAACAACAGGCGAAGCGTTTCAATATATTGGCCCATTTCATCAAGCTGACGGTGAATACTTTGCGCGAGCTCAGCAAGATGGAATCTGGTTTCTCATAGGACCTGATGGTCAGCATCGCACTAATGAAACATATGACACGATGAGTAAATTCGTGGACAATCGCTCCATGGTTTATCGAGACAGCAAATTTTAGCACATAGATGCAACACTCGGCGATCTATACGAAGAAAGATACTCATCTATTTACCAATTCGCTCAATACACGGATCGAGGTGCTGTGAAGAAAGACGACGGAAAATGGTACATCATCAAAGCAGACGGAACCGAACTGAATGGAATAGGCTATGACACGTTCACAATATATACTAATAATCACATCAATGTAGGTGTAGGAAATGACTACTACACACTTGACGAAGAGGGCAATCAAGGGCCCATAAGAGATCGCTAATATGATTGACATAAACCTACTTCGGGAAAATCCAGAGCTTGTAAAAAAGAACAATGAGTCGCGCTCGGTTGATATTGACGTGGATGCGATTTTAAAACTAGACGAAGAACGCAGGGCACTGCAAGCAACATTCGATGCAAAGCGTGGTGAGCAGAAAAGTCTGTCCAAAGGCAAACCTGAGGGGGAGGCTCTGGATAAACTCAAATCACTAAAGACTGAGGTTAAATCGCTCGACAAAAAAATCGACGCGGTAGCAGCGGAACTAAAAACATACCTCACTCAACTTCCTAACATAAATCTCTCTGGTACACCCATAGGCGACGAGTCAGCAAATAAAGTCGAGAGGGAAGTAGGAAGTAAACCCAAGTTAGAAAACTCAAAATCACACGAAGAATTGGGCGCACGCCTTGGCTGGTTTGACTTAGAACGTGGTGCAAAGGTCTCAGGCAGCCGATTCTGGTACCTCAAGGGTCATGCGGTTATGTTGCAGCTCGCACTCATGGACTTCGTCATGAAGAAGCTGGCGCAGAAGGGCTTCACACCAATGATTGTTCCTCATATGGTACGCGAGGAAACGTTGTATGGTGCAGGCTTTCTTCCAGCCCAGGAATTTGAAATCT
>CAZHXK010000053.1:0-7667 GCA_964536565.1 uncultured Gammaproteobacteria bacterium | reverse complement strand
TTAAAAAAGAGAGGAACATTCCAGTGTGGGAAATGCATGATATCGACAGGATGTTTTTTTAGAATTCGAGGCAAAAGGATTTGTTCTTTGATGCTGTACCATGGAATAGGTGTGTCGACGAGTGTGATGCGGTTGGAGTCGATGTTAGGTTTGTTGTTTGGGTGCACAAATAATGTGTACGTGTTGGTACGATCATTTTTGAGCATGTGTGTGATAAGTTGTTCGATGTAGCGGCCAATTCCTCCGTGCTGTGGGCCGTACATGCGTGTGTCGATTCCTATGTGCATACAGCTGTTGTAAGAGTATTGGCGGTCTGTTGGGCGCAGTGTCGCCATGTGAATGTCTGTGCGTGTGTGTATGCTGATTCTACCAGCTCTTGTCGCAATTCTGGTTGAGTGAGAAGTGCGTGAATGGCCGTTGATAGCTCACTGTGTTTGTGTGGGTGCGTGAGAAGTGCGTGTGATCCGAGTACTTCTTTGAGTGATGTTGTCCATGATGCTACGACGGGTGTGCGTGCCATCATGGCTTCAAGTGGAGGGAAGCCGAATCCTTCAAATAGCGATGGATATACAAATACAGAGGCATGAGTGAGGAGGTTGTTTTTGGTTTGTGGCGAGACATAACCCATGTATGTCACATCGTTTTGAATATGATATGAGTGTGCGGTTTTGAGAATTTCTGATCCCTTGTGTCCTAATGGTCCGGCAATGATGAGTTTTAATTTCTTGTGTTGTGAATTTTTCTTGAGTTCTTTGAAGGCTTGAAACAGCAATGTGAGATTTTTTCTGGGTTCAACTGCTCCCATGGTGAGGATGTATGGATTTTTTATGAGTGGGGGGTGTGTGCACGTGATGGGTTTGATGCCGGGATAAATTCTTGTGATCTTATGTTCTGGGATGTTGAATGTTCGCATGCAGTCGGCTTTGGTGGCATCTGATACGGCAATAATGTGTGCGGCATTCTTAATGAGTTTCTCAGGATGTACGGCTTTGTGCCAGATCCTCATTTTAAGCGAGTACCAGTGAGGGGAGTGGATGAAGGAGAGGTCGTGGATAGTAAGTACGTACGGTGTTTTACCGCTGATAAAATTAATATTTGGAAGAAAGAGTAGTTTTGTTTCAGGTACGTTACTGATGTTGCTTAGTACTGGTTTTTTAAGTACAGCTAATGATAGATTGAGTAGTTTATTTGGAATGTTGACGGTGTGTGTTTGTTTTGAAGGAGTTAGCTTGGTGTTTGTTTCTAAACCTGTTTGTAGGTAGGCGAGTTGTGGTGCGATGGCAGTTTTTTGTAGATGCTGTGCGATGAGTTTGGTATAATGACCAACCCCGGTTGGTTGTGGCCCTTGTAGTGCACGTGCATCGAAAAGGAACATACTACGGTGTTGGGTGTAGTGTGTATGGCGTTGGTTTGTGTTCCTTCTTTTTTTCTACGGTGATATCTGAGAGGAGTGTTTTGAGTATGTCTTCTTTTGAGTTTTTGAATTTTTTGAATTTTGATTCAACGAATGTGCGCATGTTTGTTTTGAATTGATACCTCGAGAATGTTTGTGCGTGTTCGGTAATTTTTTCTGAGTTATATGTTGTATCGTCAAAGTTGAGGAGGATGTGTGCGAGTGCTTCCCACGTTTGTTCGTTAAAAAATACTCCGGTTTTGCCATTGACTACTGTTTCGGTTGCACCTCCTTTGTTGTATGCGATGACAGGTACTCCTGCTGCCATAGCTTCGATTGGTGTGATGCCGAAATCCTCGTTTTGTGGATGGATAAATGCTTTAGCATGTGCGAGAAGCGCTTCTTTTTTAGTATCTGAAATTCGTCCCACAAATTTGATCATGGGCCCTGCAATAGATTCTAGATGTTTTCCTTCAGGTCCATCACCAAATATAACAAGGGGCAGTCCGAGTCGTGTACATGCTCGTACAGCAATGTCGTATCGTTTGTATGAAACGAGTCTACCTCCAATAATGAAATATTCACCTGGACCTTTTTTTAGTTTTTTTGTGATGGTATCGACTGGTGGAAAGACCACATGAGATGGTTTGTTGTAATATGTGTTGATTCTTTTTCCTACTGTGTGTGAGTTTGCGATAAATATATTCACGCGATCAGCGGCGAGTTTATCCCATATACGCAATCGTGATAGATACCACGGCAGAATTTTTTTAACAAACCAAGGATATTTGAGTTCGTCTATGTAGCGCGTTGTGTCACTCCAGAGATATCGGGTGGGGGTGTGGCAGTAGCAGATGTGGAGTGTGTCGGGGGAGGTGATGATGCCTTTGGCGAATGCACTCGTGGATGATATGACGACATCGTATTCTGAGAGGTCGTATGATTCGGTTGCGAGTGGCATGAGTGGGAGGAACCATTGATAATGTTTTTTTGTGATGCGTGAATTATTGAGAAAGCTTGTCTTGATGAGTTTGTTTCTAAATCGTGGGTGGGCATTTTGCGTATCATGAAAAAGGGTGAAAAGAGGGGCATCAGGCCACATGTCCTGAAGTGCATCTACGACTCGTTCTGCGCCGCCATCTTGGGTTAGGTAGTCGTGTACAAGTGCTACTTTCATATATTGGTGATCGAGTATCTAAGGTGTAGGTTATCAAATACGTCGGTTTTGTTCTATGAATGATATGTGTATGGTTTTTTGTTATTTTGTTAACTATATCTTTACAGAATATATATACTAAAATTAGTATAATACTGAATAATATCGTAACTAAGGTAAGTAGAGGGTTGACAAAAGGGGGTATCCGTGATAGTATGACCCGTCATCATGATAATGACAAAAAGCAATCGGTAGTCGATAGTTCTAGATTTAAGGAGGAACTCAAATCTATAGTTATCGGCTTGCGGTGGTAGGTCATGTGCCCGCCCCTGCAACCGAACCTGATAAGAGAATAGCGATTGTCTTATGAGGTTCGGTCAATTCACAATATAGTTCAAGATTTATCTTGAAGCTCGAATGATGAGGAGGAGCATCTCGTCGCTTCGGCGACACCTCTGGCATGATTCTTTGCGAGACACTCGGATTCGCGTCTGAGAATTGTAACAGCGCTTGCGTGTGTTACATCGTTTCATTGAAGGTCATCCCGGGAACAAAACTAATATGTGAGCTTGTCACGAACACCTCAATCGGCGATACCCATATGCCACACGAGGATCCGTTCAGGCATTTTTCTCACCCTCATCATTCGGGATATACATCCTATTACAACTTAATTCAGAACTTATAGTTCTGGCTCGAATGATGAGGAGGAGCATCAGTTGTGCTTGCACAACACGCCTTGTTTTATCCTGTCACAAGCGCTCAGTTTAAAACCTGAGAACCGCGGTGTTGCTTGCCACGCCGTTTCGCTTCACAGCAGGTTATATCCGGGGCACAAAAAGACTATGATACTTATCACCTCAATCGGCACTTCATATGCCACCCGAGGTAAGATTCGCATCTCGGCCGTAAGGTCGTATGTCTCACCCTCATCATTCGAGCTGTTAATGCAGCTTCGTTATAGGCATATCGGCGCTTTCGTCCTTTGCTCGTTGTGGGTTGAGCGACTGATGCTGATGTCTAGGTGTCGTGTTCCTTTTATGGGGGCGCGGGATCACAAAGGGTCTGTTAGACGACCGAGCATCGTGCTGGATCAGAAATGATTCAGTGCGGTGGCGGGTTCCATGGGATTGAGATGTTCACCGTACACTAAGAACAGTTCCTTAGTCGGCGATATTGAGATCGACCATGCTTACGGGCATGGGTCATGGTTGAGCGACACTAGTCGCTCCCTTTTTTTTAAAACCGAGTTTTGGTACCATGGATGTATAAGGAGTGTGTTATGTCGTCATCTGGTAAACGACAAAAGAAGAAGATTGTTCTCAAGATGCCGTCTCATGTTGAGATTATGAAGTCGGTTCGTGTCGGACCGGTTTTGCCGTCTCGGAAGGAAAGGCCGAAGAAGGGTAAGGGCGCTAAGTACAAGCGCACCGACCAGAAACGGCGTTTGCGGAAGGACATGGATAACTAGCAGCCCGAGGAGGCACCATGAGCTACGGTTCAAACAAAGCCTTCACTGTGAGCGGGGGCTTTTCCATTTCTAGAATAAAATCCTTAAACGCGCTATACTTGAGTCACTATATAAAAAAGTGCGTGTGAATGCATTTCAATTATTTTTTCTCTTCATAAGGCTACCGCTTGATTATGCGGCTCTTATTTTAGCTTCGGTGTTTGCGTATTCAATTCGTTTGTCTGAGCCGATCGTATCACTCCGTCGCGTGAATATTGGTTTGAGTTTTGAGCAATATATTCAGGCTGCATTTGCGATGGCAGTTGTGTGGATTTTGATTTTTGCTTTTTCTGGTTTGTACTCGACTGATCCTAATCGTAAGTTTTCTTCAGAAATGAATCGAATCTTAGTTGGATGTGCAGCCGGTTTTGCTGCTGTTGCTGTGGTGGTTTTCTTGCGAGGTGAATTGTTTAACTCTCGATTTATTGTGCTGGCAGCTTCTGGGCTGGCAGTCTTGTTTGTTTTTGTAGAGCGCTTGATTGTACGATTGATACAGCAATGGATGCATGCGTCGGGAATAGGGAATTTGCGCGTAGTCGTGATTGGGGATGATCATGCTGCTGAGGTTTTGGCTGATGTGTTTGTTCAGAATCAGCGACTGGGGAGTATGGTGATTCGAACGTTTAAGTCATTCAACGCTAAAGTTAAAGAAAGTCTGTTGAGTATTAAAAAGAAACAGGGGATTGATGAGATTGTTTTTACCAATGGAGATGACGAAAAAGAGACGCTTAAGTTGATTGCGTTTTGTGAGGAGCATCATATTCGATTTAAGTATTCGGCGGATTTGTATGCAACCTATGCTCCTGCTCGTGCGATTAATGTTGTGGCGAGTGTGCCGTTGATTGAGATTCGTCGGACGCGCTTGGATGGGTGGGGGAGGATATTTAAGCGCATAGCTGATTTCTTTTTTGCTTTGTTGTTTATTGTTATTTTGTCACCGATTTACGTAATTGTAGCATTACTGATTATGATTGAATCCGGTTCTCCGATAATTTTTAAGAATAAACGGATTGGTACACAAGGAAATGCTTTTCATGTATTGAAGTTTCGGACGATGTATCAGAAGCATTCGATAGGAGATCAATTTAAGAATTCGACGGATGCGTTAAAATACGAAAAGGAGTTGATTGTAAGTAGGAGCAAGAAGCAGGGGCCGGTGTATAAGGTGATTGATGATCCGCGCGTGACACCGATTGGTCGATTTTTGAGACGGTGGTCATTTGATGAGTTACCTCAGTTGTTTAATGTGTTGTTTGGTTCGATGAGTTTGGTGGGGCCTCGTCCGCATCAGCCGCGTGAGGTTGAGAAGTATGAGGCGCATCATAAAAAGGTGTTGGCTATTAAACCGGGGATTACGGGATTGTCTCAAATTTCTGGTCGGTCTGACCTTACGTTTGAAGAAGAGGTTCAGTTGGATACGGTGTATATAGAGCAGTGGTCACCGTGGATGGATTTGTTTATTTTGCTGAAGACGCCGTGGGCGGTGGTGCGGAAGGATGGGGCGTATTAGCTTGACTTGTTTCTTTGTTTGGTATATACTACTGCCGTCATTACATATATTAGATGGTTGCTCGGAACTTCGATTTCGAGAGGAAAGTCCGAACACTCGACATTTTTGCTAAATCTATCTCTAGTGGTGGATTGAGCAAAAATTGACAATGGTGCTGGATAACGTCCAGGCAATGCACGGATAATTCATAAAACGTGCTGACGGAAAGTGCCACAGAGACTATACTATCGCTTCGGCGAGAAACGTGAAAAGTGAGAAGATGTCGCTTGCGGCTACTTCTCTCACTCTCGAGTAATCGGGAAGTGTGGCAAACCCCACTTAGTGCAAGATTTAAATATCGCATGAGCTGGTAAGCAATTATCAGCCAAGAGAGATGACCATCGCCGCGCTTGCGCGGTAACAGAATTCGGCTTATCGATATGTGTTGTGACCAATAAACCTGAGCTTCGGTTCGGGTTTTTTGTTTGGTATTGACAAGGGGTGGTTCGTTTGATATATTGCCGAGTTCTTTTATAGGAGTGAAACATGAGAGTCATTGATATTGGATGTGGGCAGAATCCATGGGTCCTTCGTTCGTTTCCTGAGTTTCGGTTGTATGATGATCGGACTATGGTTACAGAGGTTTTTCCTGATACGTCGTTGATTTCACGCTATGTGAGTCTCGATCTCGATGGTGAGGGTTTTGATGTAGCGACGGAATGGATGATGCGAGCGAGGTGTGTAGCGCCTGAGTGTGTCATTGGAGACGCGACGAAACAAACCTTGTTTGATGATGGCTCGTTTGATGTTGCTATTATTTCTGATGTGACAAGTGTACCTGAGCAGGATTGGTGTATGTGTGGCTATGACTGCACATGTGATTGTGCTAGCTGTGAGTGTTCTGGGTTTGTTGATTGGAGTGATGATGGTTCATCTCTTGGAAACTGTTGTGATAGAGTAACTCATGGGTTGAGTTATCGGGATAAGACACGGATTATTCGGGAGTGTGTGAGGTTGTTGGTGTCAGGTGGTACGTTGGTTGTCGCAACCCATCAGACACATGAGGAGGCCAGATTTATTCATCGAGATTTGAATAACGCTGAGTGGTTGGCTAAAGAAGGGCTTGTTCTTTTGCGAGAGAGTGACCGCAGATGGGTTAGTATGTGTGACCTACGAGGTTCATTTGAGGCACAGTATACAAAACAAAACTCCGCTTAAGAGCGGAGTTTTTTTAATTGCAATTACGTTTCGGTTTACACCTCAATCAACACAGGTAGTACCATTGGTCTACGATGTGTTTTTGCGTAGAGGAATTGTCCGACTTCATCGCGGATTTTTCGTTTCAGATAATCTTCGAATGCTGGTGATTTGTTATCGGCATTTGTTACGACGTCTTTTACTTTGCGTCGCGCCTTTTCTACCAAGTCTCTCGATTCTTTCATATATACGAATCCGCGTGAAATGAGGTCGGGGTTTCCAACCATTTCGCCCGTTTTTTTGCGAATAGTGACGATGACGACAAACATGCCATCGTCCGCCAGTGCTTGTCTTTCACGAAGAATGACATTTGAGACATCACCCACACCTAATCCATCAACCATCACAAACTCAGTTTCTACGTGGTGTTGCGTTAGTCTACATCCGTTTTCGTCACATTCAATGATTTGTCCATTGTTGGCGATCATGGTGTTTTCACGGGGAACATTCATGGTCACTGCAAGATTTGCATGTGCGTGAAGCATGAAGCGATTGCCGTGAATTGGCATGAAGAATTTTGGTTGTGTTAAACGAAGCATGAGCTTGAGATCTTCTTGTTTTGCATGTCCTCCGGCGTGGATATCCATCATTTTTGAATGAATGATATTCGCACCCTTACGGACCAGTGTGTCTTTCAAGCTTTGCACTGTTCTCTCGTTTCCGGGAATAATTGAAGATGAGAAGATGATAGTGTCACCTCGTTTGAGTGAGACTTGTCTGTGTTCGCCAAGCGCGATGCGCATGAGGGCGGCATTCTTTTCACCTTGAGCTCCGGTACAGATGACCATGACTTGGTTGTCTGGCAATGAATTGAATTCTTTATCGGACTGAATGAAAATACCTTTTTTGTATTTCAAGTATC
>CAZHXK010000052.1:0-8148 GCA_964536565.1 uncultured Gammaproteobacteria bacterium | reverse complement strand
TCGGTGTAAAGAGCTCGCGTGGAAGTATCCAGTGCTCGTCACTGATCATACCCTCGCGCTCTTCATCGACAAGGCCCGTGCCTTTCCTGGCTGGGACCTAATCATGGGAGCGGACGCTGTCCATGGACTGATCAAATCGAAGTACTATGGAGGTGTGAGTGGTCTGATTGAGGTGTTCACTGAGTTCGAGCACCTTTCCACGAGATTCTTTGTCTCTGGTCGCCACAACGTTCGCACAGGGAATTTCGAGACACTGGATGACGTCAACTTCCCTGACTGTCTCGCACCATACCGCCACCTCTTCCGCCCAATCGGTGGACGAGTTGATATCAGCTCGACGCAAGTTCGCGTTGGAGGCTAAAGGCAGCCATGCCCCACAATGTGGGGCTTTTTTTATTAACAGCCTATATTGACAAGAAATACACCATCATATATAATCCGAGCATCGATTGTTAACAATTCGAGACGACGGTCTCGCTTATATTCCCACCTATGGCTCATAAAAAGGCGGGTGGATCTACCGGTTTAGGTCGCGATTCAAATCCTAAATATTTAGGAGTTAAGATCGCAGATGGCCAAACTGCTTACTCTGGTAACGTGATGGTTCGCCAACGCGGTACGAAGATTCGACCCGGAAGAAATGTGAAGCGTGGAAAGGACGATACACTCGTTGCACTCATCGATGGTGTAGTAAAATACACTAAGAAGAAAGTTGTCATGTTTGATGGTAACTTGCGACAGAAAACGTTTGCTCACGTGGAACCTCTAAACTCATAAACACCCTTACGGGTGTTTTTGTTTTATGAGTTATGCGCGAGCTTCTAGGCAGTAGCTTTTACTTTTTTCTTCCTTGAGGGCTTCTCTTTGAAATTGAACCGCTTTTGATTCTTGTCTCTGATTCTTTTTATGGACGCTTTTACGAATTCCCTGAAAAGTGGATGTGGCTTTAGTGGTTTCGATTGAAACTCCGGATGAAATTGTACTCCCACAAAAAATGGATGCCCGGGAAGCTCTACAATCTCAACAAGATCCCGCTCTGGGTTTACACCAGAAATTACCATCCCCTTCTCCTCTAACTGCTTTCTGTAATTATTGTTCACCTCGTATCGATGACGATGTCGCTCTGATACTGTCTTCTGTTCGTACGCGCGGCCTGCGACAGTATCTTTCTTCAGACTGCACTTGTATGAGCCGAGTCGCATGGTTCCACCGTACTTTTCTTCCGCAAGGTGCGCTGCCTGCTCGTCCATGACGTGTACCACCGGATTCTCAGTTGATGGATTAATCTCTGCAGTATTGGCATTCTTAAGGCCACATATATTACGAGCGTACTCAACAATAGCCATTTGCATGCCGTAGCAGATTCCAAAATACGGAATATTGTTTTCTCGGGCGTATTCAATAACGTTAATCTTTCCTTCTACCCCTCGTGTTCCAAAACCTCCGGGAATCAGAATACCATCATATTGATCGAGCTCTTTTAGTTTCGACGGATCTTCTTCGAATTCTTCAGAGTTTAGCCATTCGAGCTGCGGCTTGTATTTGTGGTACCACGCAGCGTGCTTGATAGACTCGATAACTGATATGTAGGCATCGGAGAGCACAAAGTTTCCAGTTGAAAAGTACTTACCAACAATCGCAATTTTCACCTCGCGCTTCGTGTTTTTAATCGTGCGTACCAACTTTCTCCATTCTGCTAATTTTCCGTTTTTCCTTTTGAGACCAAATTTCGAGAGGATCTTGTCGGATAAATCATCCTTCAGAAACCTGAGTGGTACTTCGTAAATAGAGTCGAGGTTTGGTGCAGGAATAATGTCGTCTGGTGACATGTTTCCTGCAACGGATAGTTTCCGTTTGCGCGCTGCATCGATCATGTGAGCTGACCGCGCAATTATAAAATCTGGTTGAATTCCTGTTCCTTGTAGAAGTCGAATTGCGTGCTGTGTCGGTTTGGTCTTCATTTCTCCAATGGATGATGGCACGGGAAGATAACTGACGAGTACGAACTGTACGGCATCAGGATCTGCGAGCTTCATCATACGTGCAGCTTCTAGAAAGAGAATGTTTTCATACTCACCTACTGTCCCACCAATCTCGATCAGCACAAAGTCAGCCTTGGCCACGTCTGCCGCCTTTTTGATTCTTGCAATCACCTCCAGCGGAACATGCGGAACCACCGAAACACACTTTCCTTTGTATCCCAGGTTTCGCTCCTTCTCAATAACTGATTGATACACACGACCCGTTGTCATGTAATTGATCGAAGTAATTTCTGTATTTAGAAATCGTTCGTAGTTTCCAATGTCCTGGTCGGTCTCATCACCATCGACCGTTACAAAGACCTCCCCATGCTCGACAGGATTCATTGTCCCTGCATCGACGTTGATATACGGATCGATCTTGATAGCGGTTACCTTGTAACCCTTATCCTTTAGGAGTAGTCCAATTGATGAGGCGGATGTTCCCTTCCCTACTCCTGAAAGTACTCCACCAACAACGAAGATATATCTGTGTTTCATATGACAAGCTACATAGACAAACCGGCCTTTAGGAGGCCGGATTGGAGTGGATAATATTCATATCGAGAGTATTGTACCACAGTTGACAGATGGCTTGAAGTTGGGTATACTCACCGCCTGTGAATAATTCAACTCCACAATCAAAAAAGGCTGGAATGGTTGCTATTGTTGGTCGATCAAACGTAGGCAAATCTACCTTGATCAATGCGCTAACTGGTCGTAAAACGGCTATTGTAACACCCAAGCCACAGACGACACGTCACATCATTCAGGGTGTGTATAACGACGAACGCGGGCAGATTGTCCTTGTAGACACGCCTGGGTTCTTTTTGCGTGCCCAGGATACGCTGTCTAAGAAGCTCTTGGAACGCGTTCAGTTTGCTATGCAGGATGTTGATGCGCTTATCTACCTTGTCGATCCAACACGTGCTATCGGTGAGGAGGAGCGTAAAATTGCTGGACTCGTTGCAGCTCTTGGTATGCCGCGCTTATGTGTCATCAATAAAATTGACTTACCCAAGCCGGATGTACAGTTCTATCCCGACTATATCGATTTTCTAGAGGACATCGCCCCTGTCATGGAAATTTCGGCTCATCGCCAGACACATTTGAAATCTCTCGTATCTACGCTTTTTGAACACATGCCAGAGGGTGAAGCACTCTATCCGGACGACGCTTTTATCAGAGATGAGAAACACTGGTTGTCTGAGCTTATTCGAGAGAAGGCATTCCATACTTTCGGAGATGAGCTCCCCTACGGTATCCATGTGCGCATCGATGAGATTGAGGATACGAAGACGATGCTGAGCGTACATGCCACTATTTTGACAAACAATAAGCGCCACAAAGGAATGATCATTGGACGAGGTGGGAAAAAACTCAAGGAGGTCGGCATGACAGCTCGGAAAGAGCTCGAGATTGCAGCTCAGAAAAAAGTGTTTCTCGACATTTCTGTCTCTGTAGATGAGAGATGGATGGACCGATACGAGGCGTAGAGATTTATATCAGACGATTCTCAATCATCATTTCAAAAAATCCCCTACTCGGGGATTTTTTCATTGCTATTGGATTGTTGGAGAATCTCCATTTGGTTCGGCAGGCGCTTGCGCTGCTGGCGATCCACATTTACAATTGCATCCACCCGTCTCAGGCTTACAGCAGTCGCAGCCGGCTTGGCAGCTGCATGTTGTATTTTCTTCGCATGTCATAGGTATATGTTGATTAAATAATAGATTTAGCAGGATCTACAGCGTCATCAGATATCGTAATTCCTGAATTTTCTCAGCTATTCCTTGGTGCTCTGGTACAGCCACTGCGATTGCCTCATAGATAGCAAGCGATTGCTGATAATCCCCAATCTCTCTTAGGTATGCTGCTTTAGCAATAGTCACATTAACTTTTGCAACCAGAACGCCGAGCGCCTTATCATATAGCTCAATGACCTCTTGCGGTGTTTTCTCTTCCCACTGCTGCCATAGATTTAAGTACGGTATCCACATGCGTTCGTCACCCGGATTAAGCGCGACTGCTTCTGCATAGAGCTCGTCTGCCTTTTTGAATTCACCAAGTGTGATGTGAATGTTCGCCGCATTAACATAGAACAGTGCCGAGCGGGATTCTTCTTGTTTCTGAGCCTTGTTTACAACCTTAAGCGCTTTCTCGTAGAAATACTTTTCTCCTGTTGCATCACCAAGCGTTTTCCAGTTAAAAAATGCTCCGTTGTAAAACTCGAAATTAGAGGGCTCTTGAAGAATCTGCTGTTCGCGTGTGAGTGCTCGTTCATACCACTCTACCAAGTCAGTTTGACCTGCAATGGAATCTAGTGCTTTTTTCTTATTGATCGCACCTTTAGCGTACCAGCCTATTGCTGCGATTACGACGACTGCAAAGACCCACAAAACGTAGTTAGGCTGTTTCTTTTTCGCGCTCCGTTGTTCGTTCTGATTCATATGCTTCTTGTTTTTTGATGTCGTCAGTAACGTAGTAATTTACCAGCTCACGCATTCCAGTATCGAACGGGATAGTTGGTTCCCATTTAAGTAGTTCGCGTGCCTTTGAGTTATCCGCAAGTGTATCATTTGGTTCGTATCGTGCTTCTCCATACTCTGATTTACACCCAATAGCCTCTGCTAATTTATTTACACTAATGTTGTTTCCAGCTCCAATGTTGATGATTTCAGCTTTACCTACTGTGTCTGCCTCCATAGCGAGAATATTCGCTCGGACCACGTCACTGACGTGCGTGAAATCTCGAGTTACCTTCCCGTCACCAAAAATAGTGATGGTTTTATTTTCTAGGCGTGCCTTGATAAACGCGGGCACAGCCATCGCAAATTCATCATCCATGACCATGTGTTTTCCGTACACACCGAAATAACGCAGACATACCGTTTCTAGATTATAAAGTTGTGAGTAGACACTGCAGTACAGCTCACATGCGATCTTCTGCGCAGCGTACGGACACATAGGGCTTACCCGCATGTCTTCATGCAGAGGGAGTGTATCCTGATTACCGTAAGGTGTTGATGAACCTGAGAATACCAAACGCTTTACCCCGGCTTTTGCTGCAGCCTCAAGAACATTCTGCGTTCCGTTTGTGTTGATATCATGTGACAGCATCGGCTGTTTAATTGAACGAGGAACACGCGGGTATGCTGCCGTATGGAACACTCCATCTACGCCCACAAAATGTTCGGCAATAGCCGAGTGATACCGAATATCAGCTTCAACCAGTTTTGCATCAGGTGCAATGCGATGTCGCTGTCCAGTTATAAAGTTGTCAATAATAGTCACTTGGTGACCACGATTCAGCAATTCTTCAGTTAAGTGTGATCCGATGAACCCTCCTCCACCGGTAACAAGATAATGCATATTTATTTGCCGCGATTTTGAGTGATATGTATGTCGAATTCTTTAAGTTCTGGTGCCGTGTGATTATTGTCTGTTGTGACTACTTCCTTCTGAGTAGTTGTTTCCATCTTCTGAAGGTGGTTGTTAATTTCTTCTACTTTCTTGAGAAGATCAAAACTTGAGCCTTCTCTTTCTCCTAATTGAATAAGTGCTCGAACATCTTTCGGTAGACATGCTCCTCCGTATCCTCTGTATCCGCCATGCAGTACATCGAGATGAGATGGACCAACTCGTTTGTCCATTGCTGCACATTCGCGAACTGTCTCATAGTTGATACCCATCTTTTCACACAATGAGAAAATTTGGTTGGCGTACACAACCTTTGTAGCGAACCATGCATTGTTGAAGTACTTAATAGTTTCAGCTTCCTTTGCGGGAATGATCTTTTCAAACGGTGCGAGTGGAAGCAAGCGTAAGACTTGCCCTGCAACAGTGTAGCTTTCGTCTGTATAACCCATGAGCTGTCTGTCTGGAAATTGCATGTCTTGCTCAGCTGTAGACTGTGTCAAAAACTCTGGGTTGAAGAGAAATTTATGTTGAGGAAATTCCTTCTGGAAGTCGTTAGTTGTTCCGGGCAGTACGGTTGATTTAATAACTATAATCTTCGGTTCTACGAGCAGCTTGATTGCGTCTGTAACAAAACTGAGATCGAATCCACCCTTCTCTTCGTCATATGGAGTTGGCACGGCAACAAAAACAACGTCGGCCTGATTTACCTCCTCGACAGAGCCTTCATTTTTGTATTTATCGTATAGCTTTAGAGGTGCCTTAATTTTTTGGAAATACCGCTTGATTGATCCTCCAACGTAGCCGGATGAACCAAGAATTCCTACTGTATATGACATATATTGGTGTTTATATAGTAGCCCAGATATGAAGAAATCCTATCATAGGGTTCTTTATTATGCAATGACTGTGTTAGTGTATTTATGAATATAAAAAGGTGGGATTTTTCCCACCATATTTCTATTTCCTGAGCGTGAATAGGTACGCCACAGGGAACTCTTTTCGGTCTGGAACTGGCACTGTCGTGTCGTTCTCGCCGATGCTGCTGCAAAATCTTTTTTCCCATCCCTCCAGCTTCGGCATCATCTCTTCCATCACAAAACGCGTCATCTCTTCACGCTCTTGTCCTTCTGGAAAATAGCCTATCGCATGCTGCAGTGCCATCCCAACGACATCAAAAACACCCGAAACTGGTTCTGTATGCTTAACGGTCAGACCAGCCTGTGTCGCTAAATGCACAAAACCGTATCTTGTGTAGCGGAAGTAATCACAGGGAACCTGATGTTCTTCTCTAACATTCGGCGCATACACAATAGCAGTTCCACCTGGCTTCAAAATCCGCCTGCATTCAGCCAGCATTCCAGCTGGGTCCTTTACATGCTCTACGATGTTGAGAATCAGGTAGTAATCTGCGCTATTGTCTGGCATGGGCACACGAGCGTCTATCTTTCCCTTTGCAACGGACGGAATACCAATATATCCACCCGCTTCAGGAACGAGCTCCTTGAGGTAGCCAACCCGTTCGTCAGCGTTCTCTAGTGGAGAATCGATTGGTACATACTGCGCATGAGTAAAGAGCGGTCCAAAGATACTTGTTCCGCCGTATGGGTAGTTTCTCGCTACATCTACCACTACATCATCAGGTCGCAACATTGCCGACAATTCCTGTGCACGCTCAATAACTTTTCTAAACTCGAATCTGGTCTTCGTTTTGAACAATGCATGCAATGCAGCTATGTGACCATCGCGCTCTTGATCTGTGAGTATACGATTCTTTGCAACCGGGAAAGCCATGTCGTTCTCCTTGTCTTTTGATGGTACTGATTCGGCAGACATAGAGAGTGTACGTGGTTATATATTACGCGTCAAGTCTCTTAAGTGTTGCTTCGGCAACCTCCATATCAAGCTCATCATCAATATTTACCGACGAGTCATGATCCATTACGAGTGCACCTATCTTCTCACCGAATAAATCTCCTGCTTTTGCGATAGTTGCACGAGTTAGGTACATAGTACCGTTCTCTAAATAGACAGGGTCTCGCTCCTGTCTTCGATTTCTATTTTTAAAGCATTTGGTCAACGTTGTTCCATCTAGTTCGTATCTAAATTTGTGCACTGGCTGGACACCAATCACCGAGTCATAGTCGTCCTCAATTGCAATTTTAACAGCCTCCTCAATATGAGCACTCGTTCTTGTTGGACACGTTGGTTGGAGTAGCATTTCATAGTCAGGAACAAAACCTTCCTTTTCTAGTTCTTCGAGGACATGCGTGATTGCGTGTTCTGTTGGGCTCGTGTCTGTCGCTAACTCCGGCGGTCGCATCACCACCTCTGCTCCATATTTTTTTGCTATTGATGCAATTTCTTCATCATCTGTTGATACGACTGTTCTTGTCACAGAAGGAGCAGCCAGCGACACTTCGATTGTCCATGCTATAAGTGGCTTTCCTCCGACCTCCCGAATGTTTTTTCTTGGCACACCCTTAGAACCACCTCGTGCGGTAATTATTGCGAGCACTGTTGGTTTTGTTTGTTCTGACATATTTATGAAACTGTAGCATCTTTAGTTTTCTCTGCGCTTGTAATCTCAGTAGCTGAATCTGAATGTTCGGTCGTCGACTTTACCTCAGGCTTCCACCCCACCAAGAAGTGACACTGACTCAGTCCATAGCTAGTCTTGAATGGATACTTCTTCGCAACTCTTCGCAGACCA
>CAZHXK010000051.1:0-8154 GCA_964536565.1 uncultured Gammaproteobacteria bacterium | reverse complement strand
TAAAAAATAAGTCCGGGTCGCTATATGCGGCCCTTTTTTATATCAAAAAAGTTGCGTGGATTGCACAAGTATAGAGGTTGACACTGTTTCTAAAAAAAGGTATAAAACCATGCTCGGTCATTCAAAGAATAGGAGAAAGATACATGACATTACCGGTTGACATCGTCATTACAAGACATGGTGAGGCGGAACATAACGTCGCAAACAAGAAATCGTATCACGGCGACCACAGTCTATTTACGGATGAGTTCTGTGCACGTCATCCGTCGCAATGGCGGCTGACAAATCTCGGTCGGGTACAATCTGAATCTGCGGGTGCGTGGATTAAGGAAAATATCGCACGAGCATTTGATAGATACTATGTTTCTTCGCATGTACGCACATGCGAAACGGCAGGGCTCATGCTTATGCCGAATGCGCAGTGGTACAAAACATTCATGCTGCGAGAGCGTGAGTGGGGTCCGATGGAAGGCATCTCGTGGGAAGAGCGACGTGCTCACTATGCTGATGAGATTCGGCGTAGAAAGCAGCACCCATTTTACTGGCGACCTCCAGGTGGAGAGTCTATGGCTGATGTCTGTCTTCGTGTCGATCGGGTTGTGCAGACGATGCATCGCGAATGTGAAGGACAGAAGGTATTGATAGTCTGTCACGGAGAAACAATGGCAGCATTCCGTTTCGTACTCGAGCGCATGGACCCGGAAGTATACAAGCGGATTGCTCTTGAGCGAGACCCGAAGGAACGCATGAATAATTGTCAGGTTGTCCACTACACACGACGCAATCCAGAGACAGGCGAGATCGATCCATACATAAAATGGCGACGGTCGGTCTGTCCATGGGATGAGAAACTCTTGCCTGGTGTGTGGGAGCCTGTCAAACGGCAACGCTACTCTAACAGCGATCTCCTGAGAGGTGCGCAGCGCGTGCCGATGATGATCTCTGAGTAATATTACAGCGTCCTACATGGGCGCTTTTTTAATACATGTGATCGGGCCCGTATTATTGACAATGCAGGTGATACGTGGTATTCTTTTGCCGTATTTTACAGTGCAGCGATGCACAGAGGTTCACATCATGACAGACAGTATCGGTCCGGAAGGACGTATTTATCGTGAAGGAGCGACAACGGTTGTAGAGATGCAAGGTAAAACGTATCTCGGCGAAAGAGATGATACTGAGGTCGTAAATCCACGAGCATAGGAAGAAAATCGGATATACCGAAAGGTGTTTCGAAAGCGTCAAATTTTTCTACCTGATGAGTACGACCAAGCACGGAAAGTACTGGCAGGAAGAGATGTCATTGTACTCGGCATGAACGGGTACAGCTCACTCAAGCCAGCTATGCTTACTCGTTGGGGTGTTCCTGAGTGTGCGTATGAGGCGGCGTGTTCGCAGCTTCTAGCCACTGTCATCAAGAAGATGATGGATTGCTATACGGGGGTCGATATTCGAGTGGTGCACGGTGCATCCGACATGGGTGTCGACAAAGCGATCATCACGGCGGCGCTACACATGGGCCGACCACAACTTGGGTTCAATTGTCCAAAGTGGATGTTCTACGTCCCAGACAATGATGACTTTCCGGTGTACGTCGGTGAGTCATCTGATGCATATGCGGACAGGTTTATTGAATCGCTCGATGTACTGATCGCAGCAAACGGTCGGCTGCAGGCGTTCAGGCATGACATCATGGCTGCCTTCGAGAAAATGAAGTACGTCATTCCTGTTAATGTGATGGGAAGTATTTCAACGAATGGAGGGCCGGAGGCGATTGGTGTTGATGGACACATTGAAGATGCAGTCACAGCGTTCGAGTCGCGTGTGTTCATGGTTTCACAGCAGCTGGGCTACATTCCGAAACAGGATGCGTGGAAGAATTCAATAGATCGAGCGTGTAATGTGGTTGAGTACATCTGCCGAAACATGCTTTCTCCGCAGCGCGCGTTTCCTCTGCCGCGCTAAACAATAACGCAGTTATGCCACCCAACTTGGGTGGTTTTTTTATTGGGTGAGAGCACTTTATATAGTATAATAGTCACAATCCCACACGGGGCATATTTTTGTATGGAAGAACACAAGAAACCACAAACAGAAGCAGAGAAAAGAAGGGTGGAAAAAATCTATCTCATGACGGCAATATTCTTTGCACTGGCTACACTGCTTATTGTGAAGGGGATTGTTTTGAGATGGCTCTCATAGTATGGATCGACAAAAGGGGGAACAACATGAAACACAGGATCATGGCCTTGAGCGTGACGTGCATCAGCATGTCGCATCTATTTTGTATGATCGTTCTCATGTCGACATGGATCCTGCGGAACTACACACAAACTTTGACTCTTTTGAGGTAGATGATCAGGAGATGATCGCGACGAATATGCATGCGCTATCCATGCTAAACGGACATGTTGGATCGCGTCTTCGTGCTGTCGTGAAAGATGGTATTTCAGACGAGGCTAATCATCTTCGTTGGCTGCGCGATTGGTCGCAGCAAGCCGATCCATCTCAGGTTGAGTTTTCTGGTATCACGCAGACAGGTGTACCAGATCTCATGCAGGATATCGATGGTAGTACGGATGTGTATGAGCGGTTAATGCTTAAAGAAAAGCATCCTCATATCACATCAGAAAATTATCAGGATGAACTTACTCGGTTGTCGTCAGCTGCGCTTGGTTCAGAGGAAACGCTGCGATGGATGGATATGTGGGACGCGATGTTGGAAGGGAACATGGGTATGCATATAGAAAGTCTATTAAGACATGTAGGAATCATCCCTACTCAGATGTTCACCAAAAAGCGGTTTGTGTCAATGAATGCGGATGAGGCGCGTATGATTCATGCGAGCCTCAAGGATGCGCCTCCTGGGTTGGTGGCAGAATCACAACATGAGCGAGCTAAGTTTCTGAACCACATGTTTTCATCTGGACTCGCGGATCGTTTGCGTCAGAAGAAGAAGCGACATGTGCAGATCGACCACAAAGGACTACTCATGGATATCCAAGGTATTCATGCGCATATTCCTTTTGGCTTGATAACTGATTCGTGTGTGGCAGCTTTGCAGTTTGGTCACTGGTTGGACGCTGCAGATGTGATGGAATTGAAGGTTCGTCGGGCGCATGAAAACAACGATGTTGAACAGATGGTTGCGTTGGATCACGAGCAGACACGGCAGTTTATTGGTGGGTGGGATGCTGGAAAATCTCTGGATGACATTGCGGATGAGATCATAGAACATCCTGAAAAAGCTGGTCGTAAGTTATTCAAAACGGGCGAGGTTGTTCCTGATGCGCTCCTTGATGAGCTGATGCGTAGAGGTGATGAGGGGGTATATGCTGTCATGCGAACAGCGGAGATGGTATCGACTGAAATTTCCGGCGAACGGTTATCACGACGAAACACGCTCTTTTTAAATTATGAATTAGGGGAGGAGACAGATAGGTCTTATGTTGCACGCAAAACACTGCTTGGTCATCCTGACTATTACAACGTGACAAAAATAGCAAAGGCTGTAGAAGTAACGGGTTCTGATGACGGAAAATTATTAAGAGGGCATTTCAAAAAAAGCGCTCGAGGGGAACAGCACGCATTTTTATGTGCGACTCACGAAGGGAAATTCACTCGTATTTTGGTGGGTGCACAAGAGCGACGAACATCTGTTGGTGCGGCACGGGCTCGCAATATTCCTACGGTTCTCGATATGCATGCGTATGAAAGGATAGAACATGTGCTCAACACATTTGATTACGCCACGCGCGCCGCAGAAGCTCTGGAAAAATTATTGAACGAAAAGCCAAAGAATTGGAAGAAGCGTGTCCGTGGATATCGAGAGGTGATAGAGCATTTTACATTGATGCATGTGACGGATCAGATGGATGCGCTGATGGAATTTGGGTTTGCTGATGAAGAAATTCCTGAGGAGTCACAGCAAAACTACGTGAATGTCATAAAAGATACACTGACACGTTATGATGCTTTCATTGATGCGAACATGATGGACGACATATGGTCTACAGAACGTGTAACGCCGGAGGTAAAGGCTACAGACATGCACTTAGCTAACTACAAGCCTGCGGACATCGAAGCAGTCACTGCAAAAGATGGGAGCGATCGATATTTACTCAAGAACGCACCGCCAATCAGAATCGTCGAGTTACATTACAAAGAAGATGATCCGTCTAAAACGGTTCCGTATCATATTGAAGAGGAGGTGCTTGAGAAGCTTCGCATAAACAGAAACAGGCCACTGATCAATATTGTAGACGGATGCCGGTTTGTTGATGATCCGCTGGTTGATTATGGTTATGCAGATGCTATTACTCGTGTGGCTCACGCGCATACAGCAAATGTCGCGATTCCGGGTACACAGTCTGGTGTGGGAGTCGCGTTTGGACGTGCGAATGTAGAGTATGTGAAAGATATGGATCATCTCGCACGTGCGGATAAAGCTCATTTTTTCGCCATCTCTCCGGCTGCTAATACATACTATCCGGGAAATAAGATGTCAGAGAATGCAACTCAGAATGAGAGGTATGTTGTGTCCCCGGTTGATGTAATCGTGACGCCGTTCGCATCAGGCTGGGAGTTGCAGGGAATGGATCGATTGAAGGCTGACTATATGCGGCATGCCGAGCATGGCGGAATGTTGAGCGCGCGGATAGCATATGAGCAGAAGAATATTACTATCGTAGGTGGTGGGGGGTTGTATACACTTGCTGATACGATGTCGCTGATGAAATGGGGAAGTACGATATTTATTTTGGACGACACGGGGCGATCGGCTACGTTACTTGGAGCAATCGCTGATGATATCGAGACGGCACCAGATGACAGAAGCAAAATGCATGAATGGATCGCTGCTCGGCTTGAGGGTGGTGATGAAGAGTTGCTTGAGGAGTTGTTCAGGAAGGATTATGGAGAGGGAGAGACGCCTCAAAATGAAAATCAGGAAGCGTACAGAGAAATGTTGTTTCGATTCATTCAAATGGTAAAGCTGAAAAAAGGAAAGATTCTCATTTCAACGGAGTCCGCTATTGAGGATGACTTGAATTCGTATTTGGAAAATTAAAAAAGCACCAACTGGTGCTAAGGGATTACTTCAGAAAGGCTTTGGCCCAACCTGTGTGGGAATCTAGTTCTTTTTGCACATCGACGAGTTTTCGAGCACGCGCGATGATAGCAGTTGGCACATCGATTTCCCGAATGGTCTCTCCTGCTACGCCTCTGCTTCCTTGCTCGGCACGCAGATGAGTTCCCTCAAACCAGAGCATGAGAGTGCGAGCTGGAATGTATACGCAGAGCGAATTGGGGTCTGATGCTTGTTTGCAGATGAGGCCTTTCATGGTGGATCTCCTTTTCCTGTGCACAGAGTTTTAAAAGCATAGTTATGTAAGTTCGCTTGGTCCTGAGATTTCCTCAAGTCTAGGGCGGCTTGGACCATGCTCTCGGGAATATTCAGCTCGCGCACAAAGTCGCCGAGATTATCGATATTTTCAGGGTGCCATGCTCTCATAACACCAGCATGAACTACAATCTCAAGATTTTCATCTGGAATGTAGAGTCGTGGCTGTAGAAAACTTCCTCGGTGGTTCCAGTCCGTTACGCTTTCGTAGACGGTTTGAGTATATAATTGAGCTTTCATATGTCCTGCTTGAAAGATCCAAACTGAGTGTGGCATGACGCTGATATTCAGTCAATACAAACAAAAAACCACCCGAACGGTGGTCATAAAACTTATGTATTGAGCACTGTGTTGACGCGATCGAGAAGCCAACGGCTTGTGCCGAGCTTGCGCCATTTATCCATGGACTCACCCCGCTGTTGTCGGTGTGTGATGGGTTCAAAGTCGGGGCTGATATTATCGCCGTAAGGGCGAATGCCGGCACGAACCTCCTGTCCCATAAATGCGATGTGATGCACGCGGATGAGCATGTCGTGTACGGGGCCAGTGCCATTGATGATACCAGTGAGGATGTGCCTAAGGTCCGTCATGGTGTCGTCATCCTCCAAAACAAAGTAGATGAGGAAGTAACACAGCGTCGGAAGTGGTACGACGTTCTTGTTGATTGCATCCACGCCCAGCTCAGCTAGTGGCATAAAGAGCGGATGATAGACGATCGCATCTGGATCTGCGTCTGAGGGGATTTCCCACATTAAGCGAAGTGTCTGGTCGTAATCTCTCAAGTACATTTTGGTGTGATGGTGTCCTCGGAATGGGTCGCATGGGTCTTCCAGTTTCTGCTGCATACGTGGAAGCCACGAGCCATCATGTGTTGCGTATGCTGCCCCTTCGATGTTTTTTGTGGTTAATATCTCAAGAAGAAAATCGTGTGGCGAAATCATGCCGAACTCCTATAGAATGAAATGATCACCGTTTATGGTATATGAAAAAGAGGCTTATGTCAACCCCAAACATGAAGAGTTTATACCTGAAAAAAATGTGTAAATGAAAAGCCACCCTCGTAAGGGTGGCCTCAATCGTCGCAGGACGAAGGGTGAGAAACTGCCGTAGCAGTCTCTCGATGAAATGAATCATACAAAGTTAGTTGTATTACTCATTTCATGTGATCCAACGTCCTGAGACGTTTGATCACTAGCTTTTGTTGGTCGCGCAGAATGCGGTGACCTGTGCACGCAGCCACTCGGCAGCGGGCTTGGTGGTGTAGTCGTCTAGCGCAGCAAGGTCGTTGCTGAGCGAACGGCGGAGCGGGAAGTCATCACGAGCGTTGTCGCCGTAAGCACGAGATCCGACGCGGATCTCGTGGCACTGGAACGCGCAGTGAGTGAAGTCACCGACGAACTTGGCACCGGCAGTATTGGAGCCATTGATCAGTGTCTCGAGAACGGCACCGAGCTGCTCGACCGTCGTGTCATCCTCGATCATGGTGTCGCCAAATGCGTAACACACGGCAGCCAGGGGCGACGCGTTCTTGTTGACGGTGTCGGCGTCGAGATCAGCGAACGGCATATACAGCGGATGGAAGACATCCTTGCCACCATCGACGTCGTCGCTGATGTCATACTCGGCACGCTGGTCGCCGCTTAGATCACCCACGCGCACGCGCGTGGGGCCATGCCCACGGAACGGGTTGTCGGGGTTGGTTTCGTCAGCCTGCTTGGAGGCAAACCAGCCCTTGTTGTGGCTGTCAGCTGCGGCGCCTTCGATCTTGTCACTGGCGAGGATTCCGTTGAGAAATGCGATAGCATTCATGTTCTGAACTTCTAGTCGAATTATTATTGACCTAAGCACGCCCAGGATGGGCGACTCAAATGATGAGAATATAATAGCACAAAATACAGGTTTTGTGAATACTCTGAAGTACTCAAATGGAGCAGGCAAGCACGAGACCACAGGAAGTCGTTATGCACGAGTTTTCCCCAGTCCAATTTTGCTCAAAAAATAATTGCCCAAATTTAGCCAATTTAAAATATAAATAGACCTTATTTAAGAGGTTGACAGTCAATTTGATAGCTTATATAATGCACGCAGTTCGATTGAGAAAGAGGACTTGCAAAGCAATTTGCGGAGACCAATGTAATAAAACATGTCTCAAAACTCGCCACGATAGTCACTGTTACAGTACGCATCGTGGAGAGGGTCCGGCCAATATCATTGTATGGGTAGACACTATGCAAGTGATTGGGCGGTTTTTTATTTGCATCATTTATGCAGATAGAACGTATATCTAACCTGGTGTACGAACGTCGTTAGACAACTCACGAATGTGATCTGTCACAATTGAAAATCAAAATCAATATCAATTCACATTTCTTATGTGTTTCCGTATATGCGGGAGAACATGAAGGAAAGTGAATTACATTTGAATCCACTCGAGAAGGTGGATTCAAGTAAAGTTAACACTCGTCGAGAGTGAAACTTATCTCGTATGTCGAAACTGTGCTTTAACGACACAGTTTCACAAAAAAAGTAACATCTATTATTGTGTGATCCGGAGTTCAATAGGCCGGAACACACGTCGGAAACGAAACACATTGCGTGTTTCAGTGAAGAGAAATAAGGGTGTATGGTGGATGCCTAGACACATAATGCCGATGAAGGACGTGGCAGTCTGCGAAAAGCCTCGGGAAGGTGACAAGCAACCGTTGATCCGAGGATGTCCGAATGGGGAAACCCAGCAAAGCAAACCTTTGTTG
>CAZHXK010000050.1:0-8552 GCA_964536565.1 uncultured Gammaproteobacteria bacterium | reverse complement strand
AGGCTCGCGCAACACCTGCTGATCGCTCTCCAGCATCTTTTGCGTCAACTTTGGTAGTTGAAACCGCACAGACAGTTAAACCCTTTGAATCATCAATAAGCTGTGCTGATAGCGCTGTATTCGAACGAAAAACACTCAATCGAGGGCGTTTCGTTGTACCTGA
The DNA here is from genome assembly GCA_964536565.1 of uncultured Gammaproteobacteria bacterium. Classification (GTDB taxonomy): domain Bacteria; phylum Patescibacteriota; class Patescibacteriia; order Magasanikbacterales. The sequence goes on along the minus strand of CAZHXK010000050.1, from coordinate 8,389 downwards.
AATCTTCGCACGTACTCGCTTTTGACGTCGTTTTTTGGCAACTACCTTTGATGATGTTTTGTGTGCAGTTTTCATATATTATCCAGCAGCTTTTGCGGCTTTACCCGCTTTCATTTGAACCTGTTCATCGACATATCTAATTCCCTTACCTTTGTAAGGCTCCGGCTTTCTGACAGAACGAATACGACTAGCCACAAATCCAACCTGCTGTTTATCAATTCCTGTAATCGTTAAAATATTCTTTTCAGCTGTAATTGTAATTCCCTCTGGAATAGGAAAGTTGACCTGATGAGAGTACCCAACATCCAAAACCAACTCACTTCCATTAACTTTACTCTTATACCCAACTCCACGTACCTCCAATTGCTTTTCGTAACCCTCTGTTACACCAGTAATCATGTTTGCAATAAGTGAGCCAAACAAACCCCACAAGGCTCGTTCTTTCTTATCCTCTGGCTTGTTGACTGTTACATCAATAATTCCTTCCTTAATTTCAACACTAACTACGGGATGCTGTGATTGCTCAAGCTTACCCTTTGGTCCAGATACGCGAATCAAGCCGTCGATACTTTCGACATTCACACCCTCTGGGATCGTGATTGGTTTTCGTCCGATTCGTGACATATGATTCTAGTAAAGTGTACACACAAGCTCTCCTCCGACACCCTTTTGGCGTGCCTGCTCGTCTGTCATTAATCCTTGTGATGTTGATAAAAATGCGGTTCCATATCCACCCTTAACCCTAGGAATTGAGTCTGATTTTACATAGACACGCAATCCAGGCTTACTGATTCTCTTGATTTCCGTTATATGAGGAAGCCCACCTCTATATTTAAGCTGAATTGTCATTGACGGCTTTCCTGCACCCTCATCCTTTGCTGCTGACTGCACATAACCCACCTCTTCCATCTTTTTTGCAATCGCAAATTTTAATTTTGAGTACGGTAAAGAAACAGATGGCTTGCGTACCATACATGCGTTTCTAATTCTGGTCAACATGTCTGCGATTGGATCTGTCATCATATTATTACCAAGATGATTTACGTACTCCCGGAATTTCTCCGGCATTAGCTAATTCACGAAAGCAAATTCTGCATAGATCAAACTTTCTCATGTATCCTCGCTTTCGTCCACAACGCCAACATCTATTCACCTTCCGTGACGAGAATTTAGGCTTTTTCTGTGATTTTATGATTTGTGCTTTCGTAGCCATATATTTTACTTATCTGTTTTTTCCGTTTTTGAAAATGGCAGACCTATCAGACCCAACAACACTAGCCCGCTATCACGATTATCTGCTGTTGTTGTGATTGTAACCTGAACACCATGTGGATTATGAATATCACCAGGCTCGCTTTCAGGAAAGGCAATCTGATCTTTAAATCCGATATTCATGTTTCCATTTGCATCTACCGCTGATGACTTCAGTCCTCGAAAATCAGGAACACGAGGTAGAGTTACGTTTATTAATCGCTCAACAAAATCATACATCTGCCTTCCTCGCAACGTCACCTTTGCACCAATAATGTTCCCCTCTCTCAATTTGAAATTTGAAATAGATTTCTTTGCTGGAGCATCCACAGGATTTTGACCAGTGATGTTTCGCAATGTTTTCTTCACGTTTTCAATGTACTGACTATCCTTTGAGTGTTTTCCAAAACCAACATGCACAACCACCTTATCCATTTTTGGACATGCATGCACATTGTCACACCCAAGCTGTTGCTTAAGTTTTGGTAACACTGCTGATTTGTACATTTCTTTTAGTGCTGACATATTTTTCTATTTCTTTTTCTCTTCAATTTTTGCTTTCTTCTCAAATGACTCCGCAACTTTCTTAACATTTGATGAATGAATTGGTGCCGATAATTCAATTACCTGCCCTTTTTCACTTCCGCGAGACTTCAAATGCTTCTTCATTCTGTTTATACCCTCAACCACCACACGACTCTTCTTTGGAAATACCTGAAGAACCTTACCGGTTTTACCCTTATCTTTACCTGCTAATACGAGAACATTGTCTCCTGATTTTACGTGTAATGTTGCCATATTTCTAAATTACTTCGGGTGCCAATGAGACAATCTTACTATACCCTTTTGTACGCAACTCTCGCGCAACAGGGCCAAAGATACGCGTAGCTCGTAGCTCCTTTGTCTTTCTATCAATAATAACGCCAGCATTTTCTGAAAAACGTACTGCGGTTCCGTCTTTTCGAACAGACTCTTTTTTGCTCCTCACCAACACAACATGCACAACCTCTCCCTTTTTCACCTGCCCTCGAGGTGTCGCTTCTTTTACTGAACAAGTAACGATATCTCCAATTCTTGCATAGCGCTTTCTGTAGCCTCCGAGTACGCGAATAACCTTGAGTCGCTTTGCGCCACTATTATCTGCTGCTAACAATTTTGACTCTTGTTGGATCATATTATTGGTACAATACACGCCATCTTTTCATTTTAGAAATTGGACGACACTGTTCAAATTTAACATGCTCACCCACTTCACACTGATTTTTTGGATCATGCACGAGGTAGTTTTTATGTGTCATGTATCGCTTCTTATATTTTGGATGCACAGCCATTAGCCCAACACGAACACGCACAGTTTTATCTGCTGACTTTTTCACCACCACACCATCAAACGACCGCTTGACAATGTTCTTTTGTGTTGTGTTTTCTTTGTTAGCCATATTATTTCTGCGATAACGCTGTTTCAATTCGCGCGATATCTCGACGAACTGCATTTATTTTGTTTACCTGACGCAATGCCTTACTTGAGGCTTGAAATCGTAGTCCCGCTAGTTCATTCTTCTTCTCGACAAGCATTTTCTGTAGAGCTGCTTCATCATGAACTGCAAATGATTGTTTTTTCTTGCTCATATGCGAATTTCATTTTTCTCTACGAATATTGTTTTGACTGGCAACTTATATGCCGCCAACTCAAATGCCCGCTTAGCCAAGTCCTTCTCTACACCATCAAGCTCAAAAATCACTGTTCCAGGCTGAACCAAAGCCACCCAGTACTCCACATTACCTTTACCTTTACCCTGCCTAACTTCGAGCGGCTTCTTGGTGATTGGCTTGTCAGGGAAAACCCGAATCCACAACTTACCACCACGCTTGATATGACGAGTAATAGCACGACGAGCTGCTTCGATCTGACGAGAAGTCATCCAAGCATGTGATTGTGATTTTAGCCCAAATGCACCAAAATCAACAGTCGTCTTTGTTTGTGCAACACCTTTGTTGCGACGACGCCCTTTATGCCACTTTCTATGTTTTACTTTTTTTGGAATCAGCATACAACCTATTCAAATACTTCGCCTTTATAAATCCACACCTTGATACCAATCACACCATAAATCGTGTGAGCTTTGATACTTGCATAGTCGATATCTGCACGCAAATTCTGTAAAGGGATTTTACCACGTGACAGTGTTTCACGACGCGCAATATCAGCACCATTTAAGCGTCCTGCAGCAGCTACACGCACACCCTTTGCCCCTGCCTTCTCAGCGCGATCTAGCGCCTGCTTCAGCACACGACGATACGGCATACGCTTCTCAAGATCGGCAGCCATATTCATACCCACAATGCGGGCTGATAAGTTAGGCTTTTTGATCTCTTGGATATTCACACGAACTTTTCGCTTATCCTTCAAAACCGCCTTTTCGATCTTATTTGTAAGATCCTCTACGCCTGAGCCACCGCGGCCTATAATAAGCCCTGGCTTCGCGACTGTCAACACAACGGTTACTTCACCAGACAAATCACGTTCTATATTGATTTCATCAACACCTGCAGCCTTACACTGCTTTCGTATAAATTCTCTCATTTCAACATCCTCTCGAATATTTTTTCTGTATTCTTCTTTATTTAGCTTGGCAAACCAACGGGACGGCCACTTGTAAATGACCTGCATGCGAAAAATTTTTGGATGGACTTTGTGACCCATATAGCAAGATTAGCTTTTAGCTTCATTAACTACTTTAGCTTCTGGAGCTTTTTTAGGCTTTGAAGCTTCTGGTTTTTCTAGTTTTTTTGCGTCGACTTTTGGTTTCTCTTCTTTAGTAGTCTCAATCACCTTTGTGCCTGGATCAATGTCAACCTTCATATCAGAAAGAATGATGCTGATATGAGATGTTCGCTTTCTAATTTTTGCCGCACGCCCCATGGCACGCGGTCGCCATCGCTTCATCGTCGGCCCCTGGTTTACGAAAGCCTCTGAAATGACCAGTGTGTCAGGATCAACTTTGAAGTTGTGGCGAGCATTTGCCATAGCTGAACGAATCAACTTCTCAATAACAGGAGCTGATCGCTTGCTTGTCATTTGTAGTTGTACCAAAGCATGCGGCACTTTCATGCCAGATACGAGATTAGTCACCAATCGAACCTTTCGAGGTGAGATTCTTACAAATTTTGCGTGTGCTTTGATATCCATATAGATTATTTCTTCTTATCCTGTGTTTTTTGTAACTTTCCACCATGTCGTACAAATTTCCGAGTTGGCGCAAATTCACCCAACTTATGTCCAACCATATTCTCAACCACGTATACAGGAATGTGATCACGTCCATTATGTACCCCAATAGTAAATCCCACCATCTGAGGTGCAATCGCAGAATGTCGAGCCCAGGTCTTGATGACAACAGAGTCACCTTGCTTAAGCTTTTCAATCTTCTTCATCAGTTTTGGATCCACGTATGGACCTTTTTTCAGACTTCTAGACATATTTTATCTTCCCTTTTGATAACGATGTTTGACGATAAATTTACTACTGTATTTCTTTGACTTCCTTGTTCTAACACCAAGTGCATGCTTACCCCAAGGAGTCTTCGGATGAGTCATACCAATCGAAGTCGACCCCTCACCACCACCATGAGGATGATCGCATGGGTTCATAACCTTACCACGAACTGTTGGACGGAACCCGCGATGTCTCGTGCGACCCGCTTTACCCCACCTAACCAAGTTGTGATCTGGATTACTTACTTCTCCAAGAGTTGCGGAGCATTCAGCCAAGACTTTTCTAATTTCACCCGATGGCAACTTAATCAACGCATACTTTCCTTCTAGTGCCCGCAAGCGAGCTGATCCACCCGCTCCACGCACCATGCGACTCCCGGCCCCAGGCTGTAATTCTAAGTCGTGCACATCCAAACCAACAGGTACATTCATTAGCTTTGTTCTGTTTCCTGGCTTCAAATCAACCTCTTTCTCGGATGAGATAACCACATCCCCTTCTTTGATTCCATGAGGAGCAAGTGAATATCGCTTTTCTCCATCTTCATAACGAAGCAGCATGATATGCGCACCGCGATTTGGGTCATACTCAACAGCAACAACATTCGCTGGGACGTCAAATTTTTCTCGTTTGAAATCAACAAGACGGATGAATCGTTTGGCTCCACCACCCCTATGACGAACCGAAATTTTTCCACGTGATCGCCCAGCTTTTCTTTTTTTGATTACACACAAGCTCTTTTCAGGTCGCTTCTTCGTCAAACCCTCCGTCTTATTGACGCTTGATTTACGACGACCAGGAGTTGTAGGTTTGTATCGTTTGATTGCCATACGCTTTATGTTCCCTCGTGCAGGCTAATTTTATCACCCTTTTTCAAGTATACAATTGCTTTCTTCCAGTTTGACCGCTTTCCAGTATGACGTCCCCATCTGACCACTTTCCCTCTCATGTTCATCATTCGTACTTTCTCAGGTTTTACTTTATACGCTCTGTGGATTTCTTTTGCAACCTCATTCTTGGTTGTTTTATTGTCCACTACAAATGTGTACACAGATCGCTCCTCTGCAGCAGCAGCCTTTTCAGTCACATGCAGTCGCTTGATGATATGAGACATGTGGTTTGGTGCGGGTGTAATCACAGATGACACCAGATCCTTTTCCTTTTTGCTATCATTTTTTTCTGATGACTTTGCTGTAGTCTTTTTTGATGCCTGCTTTTTTTCCACAACAGTCTCCGCAGTACTTTCCTTTGCAGAAGATGCACCTACCTCAACATCAGTCTGTTTGCCCAGACGTTCTTCCTTGTCTTTTTTAAACCATTTTCCTAAAATCGACATATTTTTATTTAAGACGTGTGGTTAATGCTTCAATACACCCCTCTTCGATCACCAACGCTTTATTTCTAATTGCAGTGTAAGCATTAAGATCAGCCACAGTCGTAACATCAGCATTAGCAATATTAGCGACACACCGAACAATATCCTTATTGACACCATTAGTAACAAATAAGACGCGACGTGCTTTTTCAGCACCGACTGCAGTAACTAGTTGGGCACAGTTTTTTGTCTTGCCGTCTTTAAGCTCAAAGCTATCAACCAGGGACACGACTCCATGCTCAGCTCGATTCGTTAATACCATTTTCAATGCTTTACGCGCTACTTTTTTGTTAACTTTCTTTTTGAAATTTCTGTTATTTCTGGGACCAAATGTCACTCCACCCCCCACCCACAAAGGTGATCGAATAGAACCATGACGCGCACGACCTGTTCCTTTTTGCTTCCATGGTTTTTTACCACCACCAGAGACATCCCCACGATCTTTAGTGTGAGCGACAGACACACGCTGGTTTGCTTCAAATGCAACAACAACCTCGTGAATGATTCGATCTTCCATCTCCACACCAAACACGCTCTCCGGAAGTTCAACTTCCCGTTGCTTTACACCTTTAACATTGTAGAGAGTTGCTTTTGCCATATCGCTTAATTTTTATCCTTGTTAGCAATATCTTTTGTTTCTCCAGATGTAATTCCCTCTTTATCATCTGCATTCACCACATTCATTTCACCTTCACCCTTAATCAAAACTATCGAACCACGGCTCCCTGGGATTGCACCCTTCACATAGATCAGCCCTTCTTCAGCCTTGATTTCAACAATAGCAATGTTGTGAACACTGACGCGATTCGCACCCATATGTCCTCCCATTTTTTTACCCTTAGCGACAGGACCCTGTGTTCGCGATGCGATTGATCCAGGCATTCTCAACTGATCCTTGTGACCATGAGTTTTTGGAGAACCATGAAAACCATGACGTTTAACCACACCTTGGAAACCACGTCCTTTCGCAGTTCCAGTAACAGTTACCTTCTCGCCTTTTTCAAAAATCTGTGAATCCCACGTATCACCGCGCTCAAATGTTTGCTCATCAGTGAACTTGAAATCTCGCATCAGCGTTACAGCAGGAAGATTTTTTAAATGTCCCTTCTGAGCTTTTTTGAGCGGCTTTTCCGTTGGTTCCACGCCAACCTGAATTCCTTTTTCTCGAACCTGAGTGACAACTTGTCTAGGTGCAGCAATAACAGTGACAGGAGTTGCAATCCCCTGCTCATCAAAAACTCTCGTCATTTCTAATTTTCTACCAATGATACATTTCATAAAAAAAGAGGTATCTCGGAGCACAAGGATACCACTCAACACGACATACAAATATATGTCTTATTTTGCTGGGTTGTGTGCGAAAATCACTATCGGATTTTCGCGATCCTTTATATGTACTCCTACCGATGCTTTGTTGTTAGTATGTTTTCTTCTGTAAAGAAGATCTTATACTGCTTACGCAGCTCAGCGTCCGGAACCTTTAGAGGTTCTGTATGAGTCCGGAACGAGGAAGAACATTATCACGCGCGCCCTCGTACCAGACTCATATTAATTATTACATTTTAATTTCGATGTTGACACCTGCTGGTAAATTTAGATTCATGAGGTTATCAACCGTCTTTGGTGTTGGATTAATTATATCCATCAACCGTTTATGAGTACGAACTTCGTACTGCTCTCTAGCATCCTTATGTACGAATGTAGATCTGTTCACAGTCATCTTACTCTTTTCAGTAGGCAACGGAACTGGACCGATAACTTTCGCACCTGAACGCTCAGCGGTCTCAACGATATTCTTTACAGATTCGTCCACGATCTTGTGATCGAATGCTCGAATCTTGATTCGAATACGATTTGAAACCTCTTTTTCTTCTTTTTTATTGTCAGTTGTAGTAGCCATGGAACGAAGAAACCCCCAAAGGGGCTTCGTAATTACTTAGTGATTTTTGTAACAATACCAGCACCAACAGTTTTTCCACCCTCACGAATGCTGAATTTCTGCTTTTCCTCTAAAGCAATCGGAGAGATCAATGTAACCGCACCTTGGAATGTGTCACCTGGCATAACCATCTGTGTTCCCTCAGGTAGCTTAATTTCTCCCGTAACATCAGTTGTTCTGATATAAAACTGTGGCTTGTATCCAGTCATGAACGGTTTGTGTCGTCCTCCCTCTTCTTTAGTCAAAGCGTAGATTTCTACATCAAACTCAGTATGAGGAGTAATAGTTCCTGCTTTTGCCAAAACCATCCCACGCTCAATCTCATCCTTCT
>CAZHXK010000049.1:0-9001 GCA_964536565.1 uncultured Gammaproteobacteria bacterium | reverse complement strand
ATTGCCATTGAAAAAAAGATTGTTAATATCGTGTTTGATCGTGCTGGTTATTCATATCATGGTCAGGTAAAAGCGGTAGCAGACGGTGCTCGTGAGGGCGGTTTGAAATTTTAATTACTATTTATGCCATCACCAACTCCTCAAAAAACATCAGACAAAGGAACACAAGGAAGACCTCGAGCACGCAGACCACGACCTCGTCGTGAAGAGTCTGAGTTTGAGCAGCGTGTTGTGGATCTCGCTCGAGTAACACGTGTTACTTCTGGTGGTAAACGAATGAGTTTTCGTGCGACTATGGTCATAGGTGATCGTAAGGGTCGTGTTGGATATGGTGTGGCAAAGGGAAAAGATGTGCAGGCCGCAATTCAAAAGGCAGTAGCACGAGCAAAAAAACAGATGATCAGGGTTCCATCTAGAAAAAATACGATACCTCACGAAATCAATTACAAGTTCAAGGCTGCGAAGGTATTGCTCAAGCCTGCTCCAGATGGTACTGGAGTTATTGCTGGTGGGGCTGTTCGTTTAGTTCTTGAGTTATCAGGAATTAAGGATGTCGTTGCAAAAATGCTAGGCAGTACAAGCAAACTTAATAACGTTCATGCAACTATTGAGGCATTGAAGGCGTTGCAATTAGCAGCACAGAAAAAAGCATCATAAATATGTCGATTTCACTCAACACACTTTCATCAAAAGGAAAAAAATCTAAGCCACGTCTTGGTAGGGGAAATGCTTCTGGAAGTGGAACATATTCAGGAAGAGGAATTAAAGGGCAGAAAGCACGCTCTGGTTCTTCTGGTCTAAAAGAAATGGCGTTGCGTCGTGTAGTTCAGCGTATCCCAAAGAAGCGAGGTTTTAAAGCTGTTCGAACTAAACCAGATGCAGTAACAGTTGCAAGTTTGGAAAAAAACTTTGAGGTGGGAGCAATTATCACACCTAAGATATTGAGAAAAAAAGGACTCACAAAAACACTTCAGGTTCGCATTATAAATACAGGCGTACTCAAAAAGAAGTTTTCATTTAAGTCGTGTAATGTAACTGCGGGTGCACGGGCTGCAATTGAAGCAGCAGGAGGTAATATTGCCTAGCAATAGGCTCTACATCGAGCATGATTGAACAACTAAAGAAAATCTGGAAGATCAAGGATTTACGTCAGAGCATTTTGTTTGTCATAGGTGTTTTGGTAATTTTTCGCATCGTTGCTCATATCCCACTACCGGGTGTTGATGTAGCAAGTCTTCGTCAGTTTTTTAGCAACAATCAGTTGCTTGGCCTGTTGAATATTTTTTCAGGAGGAACACTCCAAAACTTCTCTGTGATTGTGATGGGTGTCGGACCATTTATTACTGCCTCGATTATCTTGCAGTTGTTGAGTATGGTTATTCCTTGGCTTGAGGAGTTATCAAAAGAAGGAGAGTATGGTCAAAAGAAGATCAATCAATATACACGACTCTTGACTGTCCCACTTTCATTTCTACAGGGTTATGGAACAATTCAGTTGATCAATCAGTCACAACTGAGTATCTTTCCGGATATGACGGGATTTCTAATGTTTAAAACCTTGCTTACAGTAACTGCTGGAACAGTTTTCTTGATGTGGTTGGGTGAGTTAATATCTGAAAAAAATATTGGAAATGGTATATCCTTCCTCATTTTTGCTGGTATTATTGCTGGACTACCTCAATTTGTTCAGCAAGCGGCAGTAACATTCACAGAAGCTGATTTTATTACTTATCTTCTGTACGCTATTTTAACTGTCGGAACAGTGGTGAGTGTGGTGTATATAACAGAAGCTCAGCGAAATATTCCAATTGTGTATGCTCGTCATGTACGTGGGTCTCGCATGGGTGGGGGATCAAGGTCATTTTTGCCATTACGGTTAAACATGGGTGGAATGATTCCAATCATTTTTGCTATATCAGTGGTTCTGTTTCCAACTCTGATTGCGCAGTTCTTCGTAAATGCACGAACGGCTTGGATAGCAAACTTGGCAGCAAATACAATTGCAGTATTCAGTAATCAATTCTATTACGGATTATTCTATTTTGTCTTGATTGTGATCTTCACATTCTTCTACGCATCTGTTATTTTTCATCCAGAGAAGATTGCTGAGAATCTACAGAAGCAGGGTGCATTTATTCCAGGAATCCGACCAGGAAAGCACACGGAGGAATATATCAATACGATAAAAAACCGGGTAATTCTTTTTGGAGCGCTGTTTCTCGGCTTTATTGCTGTATTCCCGCTCGTACTTCAGTCATTTACTGGTAGTGCAGTTCTTACAATTGGAGGTGTGAGTATTCTGATTGTGGTGGCTGTGGTCATCGACATCATTAAAAAAATTGAAGCGCAGATATCAATGCGTGCATACGATCAGGTCTAGAAACACAAAGGCAGCCAATAGGCTGTTTTTTGATTTCCTATCGACGATGTTCTATAATGCATGTGTAATACATAATCATTCACCTCTATATGGCAGAAAGCCTTGAGGAGGGTCCGCCGATTATCATCGTGCTGGGGCCTCCGGGATCAGGAAAAGGAACACAGGCGCAGCGATTGAAAGATCGGTGTAATATGTCTCATTTATCTCCGGGATCACTCTTGAGAGCATTGAAGAAGAAGGATCCTAAAACACTGCCGTCAAAGACGCAGCGAGAACTAAAGAAGATGGAAAAGGGTGATATGGTCGGGCATTGGCTTGTGTACGATTTGATGTTTCCAAGAATTAGAAAGGCTCTGAAGAAGGGGAGTGGAGTAATAATTGATGGAGCTATCAGAACAGTTGAGCAGGTAGAAGGGTACACTGAATTTTTTAAGGACATTGGCGTACTAGATCGAGTAGTTGTGTTGTGGATTGGTGTGGCAAAACGAGAGGCGATGAAGCGTTTGAAGGGTCGAACAGCAAAAGCTGATGGAACATTGATAGTGCGTGAGGATGATACAAACAGAGAGGTGATGGAGCATCGATTTGTTGTGCAGGGAAATAAAGCACAGCAACCAGTCCTTTTGGCATTAAAAAAGCAAGTCGCGGTTGAAAAAATTGATGGAATTGGAACGATCGATCAGGTAGAGAAAAGAATAGCCGATCGGCTTGCGCAGAAGAAGATATTAAAAAAGAAAGGTGGGGAATATATCTGTTTATGAGCGCAGTAAAGACAAAAGAAGACATTGATATTATCAGAGAGGGTGGAAAAAAACTCGCACAGGTGGTGCGAGATCTTGTTGTAAACGTAAAACCTGGAGTAACAACAGAAGAGCTTGATAAGCAAGCTGAGGACGCAATTCGAGCACTCGGTGGTCGCCCTGCGTTTCTTAACTACGCACCGGGAGGGCACACACCATTCAATTCAACAATCTGCGCCTCGATCAATGAGGAGGTGGTTCATGGTCCAGCGAAGCCTTCTCGGATACTGAACGAAGGAGATATATTTTCAATTGACATTGGGATGGAATACAAAGAAAGATACACGGACATGGCAGTAACGGTCCCTGTTGGAAGCATCAGTGATGAGGCGCAAAAAATTATCGATGTAACGAAACGTTCTTTTGAGGCAGGTATTGGTGCGATCGCGCCAGGTAAATCACTCAATGTGATCGGAAGAGCGGTACAAGAAGTTGCAGAAGGAGAGGGGTATCATGTCGTTCGTGCGCTTGTGGGTCATGGTGTGGGGTATGCGGTTCATGAAGATCCACAGGTTCCAAACTTTGACGACGAGCGAGCAAAAAAAATCATGCTGGAGGAAGGGATGGTGCTTGCCATCGAGCCAATGTTAACAACAAACTCTCATGAGGTTATTTCAGCCGCGGATGAATGGACGATCTTGCCAAAGGATGGTGGGTTATCTGCGCATTGGGAGCACACGATTGTAGTAACCAAGGATGGGTGTGAAATCCTTACTGTATGAGTACGCTCAGACCTCTAAAATTGTTGGGAATAGACTATGGGGAGGTTCATATTGGTTTTGCATTCAAACCTGAGGGAACCATTCTTGCACTGCCACACTCAATATTTGATCGTAAAGAGGGGGACCGTGAAGTGCTCGTTGAAAAGGTAAAGGAAGTTGTTGAAGAGCTCGAGATTGATATGGTGATCGTAGGGCTGCCATTAACAATGCAGGGCAAGCCAGATAAGATGGCAGATCGTGTGGTACTTTTCATTCATGATTTACGGAAACATATTTCGTGTAAGATCGATCAAGAAGATGAGCGGATGACAACCCGAATGGCGGGGAAACATGCTCATGATTTAGCTGCGGCAATAATATTGCAAACATACGTCGACACTAATTAAAAATCTGTGTCACACAACACAAAAGCAATCTTACTTTCACGTCGTCCCTTTTCAGAGGACGATTGTTTGGTAACGCTGTTCACTCAACGGTACGGAAAAATTCAGGCAAAGGCTATTTCTGCGTTAAAACCGACAAGTAAACTTAGGGGGCATTTAGAGCCTGGTAGATTGATTGATGTCATGTTGACTCATGTAGATCGAACAGGAAGATTGGCTCAGGTGGTCACGATTGAAAATTACATGTCACATGAGCCAGTGAGATCTACAGCTACTTTTGCGTTGCTGGACTTAATTGCATTGATGTCACAACATGTACCCGATACTTCTATGTGGGAGGCAGCAATTACCTCATTGAGACAGCTTAGTGAGTCAGACCACGCGGATCAACTTCTATCCAGTCTTGGGGTTGGATTGATGAGGTTGCTTGATGCAGGGGGGGTTGGTGTCGAGTCACCTACTAATATCGGCAAAATCAATGCGCATATTCAGTGGCATTTCGATAAAAAATTAACCAGTTTAAGCAAAATTGGTGCTCTTGAATTGGATCGCTCAATCTATTAACATGAGGTTCTATGGTACAAATATCAGACATCGCTCAATATGAGGGAAAAGAGGTGGAAATAAAGGGTTGGGCATATAATATGCGATCTAGTGGAAAACTCGGCTTTATTCAGTTGCGTGATGGATCGGGCGTTGTTCAAGCTGTTACATCTAAGGCTGATGTGTCTGAGGGAGCATGGGAGGCAGTTAAGGAGATTACTATTGAATCGTCAGTTCATGTGACGGGGGTAGTTAAAAAGGATGATCGATCGGCTTCCGGGTTCGAAATTCAGGCCACAGATGTTGTGTTAATACATAAAGCAGAGGAATACCCAATAGGTAAGAAAGAGCATGGTCCAGATTTTTTGCTCAACAACAGGCATCTCTGGTTGAGATCATCTCGCCAGCGCGCGATTCAAAAAATCAGATATGGAATTATATATGCAATTTACGAATTCTTGGGTAACGGAGGTTATGTTAAATTTGACTCACCGATTCTGACTCCGAATGCATGCGAGGGGACGACAACGTTGTTTGAAATCGATTACTTTGATGAGACTGCGTATTTGTCGCAGTCAGGTCAGTTATATTTAGAAGCGGGTGCATATGCACTTGGCAAGGTATATGATTTTGGTCCGGTGTTCCGAGCGGAAAAATCTAAGACTCGAAGACATCTGATGGAATTTTGGATGCTTGATGTTGAGGCTGCGTTCATGAGTTGGAAGGGAAATATGGATCACCAGGAAGAACTGATCAAATTTGTTGTTCAACAAGTGCTTGAGAAATTTGGACCAGAGTTAAAGGTGTTGGAAAGAGATGTTTCTGTGTTAGAGGGTTTGAATAAGTCATTCCCACGGCTCACTCACGCACAAGCGGTAAAGAAATTGAAGGAGTTGGGGTCAGATATTGGAGAACGAGATGATCTCGGGGCTGACGATGAAACTATTCTCACAAAACAGTACGATACACCTATTTTTATTGAAAAATACCCTGCGGAGGTAAAAGCGTTTTACATGAAAAGAGATCCAGAGGATGAATCACTTGCTTTGTGCTCAGATCTGCTGGCGCCGGAAGGGTATGGGGAAATTATTGGGGGTGCGCAACGTGAGGATGATCATGACACACTGCTCAAAAGAATTAATGAGCACAATTTGAGTCCAGAAAAATTTCAATGGTATCTTGATCTCCGAAAGTACGGCGCAGTTGAAATGTCTGGATATGGATTGGGATTGGAAAGAATCGTGTCTTGGGTGTGTGGGCTGCAGCATGTCAGAGAAACGATCCCATTCCCGCGAATGTTGAACAGGTTATCTCCATAACATGTACATCGAACCAAACATCAGTATCTTAAAGAAGATATCAATCAGCACGACGATAGTGCTGGCTGTTGTGTTTGCTGTATTCTTCGTCATAAAGACACCTCAGGTCGAAGAAGCAAGTGTTGTTGGTGTTTCTGGTCAGTTAATTAAAGAAGATGGTGTGTATCTGGTCGATAATCAAGTTATTGCACCGACAGAATCTCTTGATAGTTTGTTGGGTAAGTCGATTGCTATTGTTGGGTCACTCGATGAGAATGGGTTGCTGCATATCGATCAATTACTAACTTCGCCTGACGAGCCAGAGATAGAAAAACAAACGAATACAAATGTTTATCGCGCAACAACGAATTCATCTGCGGCGTTCTCAGTCTCAATTCCCGAAGATTGGTTGGCAGATGATCGATCAATTACAAACTCAGGAAGAATTATTTTATCTAAGGAAAATGCACGGATCGACATGATACGTTATCCCGATGGTGAAGATATTGATTTACAGTTCGAGCCTGTTCCTGTGAGCGAACAATCAATTACCATAAACGGTTTTTCATACATACTACAGCGCGCGATTGCTCAAAAGACACGAAAAATGATCGATCACGTAGAGCCATCAGAAGTATGCTTACAGGACGAAGCGTGTCCGCGCTTTATTGCTACTTCCAATGAGTCGAATCCATACGTCACGCAGGTGCTCACAGGGATTATGCAAAATCTTGTCTTCTTACCTGAGCCTCAGGGGTGGAAAATTCTCAGACACTCAATTGCGGAATCCGATTGGAATTTATACCTATATTATCCAGATGAGGTTACGGTAAGCTCGGGTAAAGATGGTTATCAGCTACTTGAGAATGGTGTAGAGGTGATCAGTATTCAATTCGTAGATGATGCAACAAAAAGACGAGACCAGCTAAAGGATGTGACATCGCAATTGGTGGTTCTTCCGACAAGAGAAGAAAATCAATATCAAACAGGTCCAGATACATACGAAATGATCCTTCGGACTCCAGATGACACGCAAGATATAATCGTGGTCGGGAATGGAGCGGTATTCAATGCAGTTATGCGAACATTCGTATTTGAGGAGAAGTAGTTCATAGACGCCTGGATTGATATAAAGTATAATAAATCCTGTAAATTTAAGATTATTGTTATGAAACGAACTCTGATCAAGGAGTCACATCAATCAGTCGACCAGGAGGCTACTTTTTTGGGTTGGGTTGATACACGACGAGACATGGGAAAAATGGTTTTTATTGATTTGAAAGATAGGACCGGAATCATTCAGTGTACACTTTTGCCAAATGTATCTGATGAAGCGAAGGCAGTAGCGGCTGAAATCAGACCTCAGTTTGTTGTTTCAATAACAGGTACGGTCGTGAAGCGTCCAGAAAAAATGGTGAATGCAGATAAAGCACATGGTGATGTAGAGGTGCTTGTAAGTGCATTAGAAATAGTAAGTATTTCAGAGACTCCGCCGTTCCCGCTCGATACCGATGGTACGGAAATCAAAGAAGAGCTCCGTCTAGAATACAGATATCTAGACATGCGACGCAATCGAGTTCGTCGTAACATGGTCGTGCGCTCAAAGGTGTTCGGCATGATCCGCGATATCATGACTGACATGGAATTCCTCGAAATCGACACTCCTGTATTGACAAAGGGAACTCCTGAGGGGGCTCGTGAATATTTAGTGCCGGCTCGAAATAAGCCAGGTCAATTTTACGTTCTGCCACAGTCACCACAGCAATTCAAACAGCTTCTTATGGTGGCGGGAATGGAAAAGTATTTTCAGATTGCTCGATGTTTCCGTGATGAAGATGTGCGTGCAGATCGTCATCAGGAATTCATTCAGCTCGATATTGAGATGAGTTTCGTGAATCAAGAAGAGGTGATGGCGATGGCGGAAAAAATGTTTGTCACGCTCATCGAGAAGATTCAAGATTACAAAGCGACAGATAAAGACTGGCCTGAGTGGTTAGAATTCGTAAAAAATTGTCCTCGACTTCAGTCAAAGGAGTTTCCTGTTATGACATATACTGAAGCGATGGAAAAATTTGGAACAGACAAACCAGACATCAGAAACAATCCGGATGATCCTAATGAACTTGCATTTTTGTGGGTGGTAGACTTCCCGCTATTTGAAAAAACATCAGATGGAAAACTCGCATCTTCGCATCATCCATTCACCATGCCGCATCCGGACGATCTTGATAAGCTTGAGTCAGATCCAGAATCCGTGCGATCATATGCATATGATCTTGTTCTGAATGGGTATGAAGTAGGTGGTGGAAGTATTCGTATTCACGATCCGAAATTGCAAAAAAGAATTTTTACGACCCTCGGAATTAGTGAGGAAGAGCAGGAGCGACAATTCGGACATCTTCTCAAGGCATTTGAATTTGGTGTACCACCGCATGGGGGAATTGCTCCGGGACTTGGACGGCTGTTAATGATTCTACTCAATGAAAAAAGTATTCGTGAGGTTATTCCGTTCCCGAAGACAGGTGATGGGAATGATCTGCTCATGGGCGCACCGAGTCCATTGCCAGCGCATCGCTTAGATGAAGCAAATATTTCGGTCAAGAAATAGCACAAGAAGTGCAAAATGGGGGATATGAGAAAGGAGCCTTTTCCGCACGATCACATCATGGTGGTAACTATTTTACCGCTTATACCAAAGTGTGTGACGCCAAACGCGATTACAATTCTGCGATTCCTTTTGATTCCAGTTGTCGTATTTTTCTTGATTATGGAGAATTATGACGTTGCAATCCCGCTGTTTATTGGCACTGCATTCACTGATGTCATCGACGGGTCGCTTGCTCGCATGCGGAAATTGGTAACGGAATGGGGGACG
>CAZHXK010000048.1:0-9197 GCA_964536565.1 uncultured Gammaproteobacteria bacterium | reverse complement strand
TCACCTGAGATACAATATTGCGAATAATTGAGGCAGACAAAAATTGTCCAACCTTATTTTGAATTGGAGCAACCGCAACACTCGCAAAATCGTCCGTATATCCCCCAAACTCATCTCGCCAAAAAGCCTTAACAATGGGATCAGAAATTTTCTCAACAACCTGCTGCCGATACGTCTTATCGGCAAGTAATCTAGAAATACCAAGCAGCGTCGCATCTGGAATCTCCAGAAGCGCCATGATTGAGTTCATCAAGATGTACTCCATTCGAGCAGACCACACATCTGGCCAAATCTTTTTAAAAACTCCCATCAAGCCAGCAGTCACCAAATGCTTCTTGTCTGGATCAACCGATTCCAACACATTAAATCCAACAGGATTATTCAAATCACCAGGATTGAAATACACAACATCATTAATTCGATGAGGAGGAATATGATCCAAAATCTTCTCTGCTGTATCTCCATGAGGATCCAAGTAAGCTACACCATGACCATTCTGAATATCCTGAATGACCAAATTCTCCAGCAGCGTCGTCTTACCCATACCAGTCTTTCCCACCATGTACATGTGACGTCGTCTGTCATCCGTCTTAATACCAAAACGACGCTTCTTATTTCGGAAGTTCGTTTCCCCAAAGTAGATGATTTCGTTCTCGTGATCGTGGTCGTATTGAATAGCCATAGAAAATTGAGTTGCTAAACAGGCAGATCTGGAGGAGCCTCCCCCTTAGGTGCGTCCGAATCGATCTTCTGATCAAACGGGTTAGCATGTTCAGTCGGAATATACGATGGAGCTTCTGCTTTCTTAGCCTTTGTCTGTGAGAGCATCGGCGCACCAGCTTGACCCTCCTTAGTAACAGGAAAATGCCAAATCGTCGCAAGCTCCTCAGTATTCAAAACAAACTCCTTCGTACCAGCCCAATGACTACGAGACTTATACCAACCCATGATTCGATTCTTTCTCCAATTCTTTCGCATTGCTTTAAACATATAATGCGCCGTCACAGCAGTCTTAGACATGTCAGGAATAATCGCATTCAAATCCTCAGTGTTAAATTGCTTAATCGAACCTACGATAGCTTGCACGGCATTCGACTTTTTGAAGTAGCCCTTACGCCCTACATACAAAATACGAATCTTACAACTAAAACCAATCTTTGATAGCTTCCGCTCTACAGCCTCAATACCAGATTTCTCACCCGGAGTTAAATGCAATAAGTTAGAGGGCATCTCACGCTTCTCCTCCCCTACCCCTTCCATGGGCGCACCACCAAAACCGTGCGTGATAACTTCATCCCAAATCTTTCCAGGAACCTGCCCTACAGTACCTAGCATATTCGCCTTAGACTTAACCGGTTTTCCAGCCAGTTCATTCACCAATTTATATCCCTCTTCCTTCCACGTAATACCAATTGGCTTAATCAATATCTGCAGCCACAACTGCTCCCCAGGCCCCATGCGACTCATCGTTTCAATGAGCGCCGTCATAGGGTCATGAAACGTCTTAAACATCGAATCCTCATACTCGGTGTGAACCTTGATTGGATAATGCTGTTGCTTTACGAGCTTAAAATCAGCTCCCCACACATCCCACTCTTCATCAGGAAAAGCGCTCGGAACTACCTTCGTATAATCCTCAACTTCCGTAATTTCAGCATCTGGATACTGTGCATAAATCGCCGCTTCCAAAAGATTTCTGTATCCCTTCTCAGTATAAATCAAAAATTGAACGTACCCTTCAATAGAAACAATCTCAAAAGAAAACCACTTCTGAGTTTCACCCTCAAAATGAATTTCTTCAATATCCTGCGATCCATGTGCACCAGCAAGCTGAGCAAAAATATTCTCAACCGCTCGCGGCCCCTGTTCGTTATCCTTTGGGACATCAATGGCCAATAAAATCCATTTCCATTTAGCGCGGTTCTTCGCAATACGAGAATATACAAACGTCAAATGAGCCATCCACGTAATAGGAAAAAATAGGACGAGCCAGCCCCATGTCTTGATAAAATTATACAAAAAAAGCTGATCGTTTCCGAGACGAACTATGAATGCGTAGAGATCTGGAATCAACGTATCTAATGACATAGAATCCTCGAAGCCCTATCCTTTAAACCGTGCAAATACAAAACCGTAAATCGGAATCATCGCGAACCACATCCATGGCCAGCCATTTGAACCAGCAACATATCCACCCCAAAACATAAAAGCTAATATCGACGTAAACAAGACCGCGAGAAAGTGTCGATAAAATAAATCGTACATAGAGTCTCCTTAGTTTAGTTGGTGTAGTATAGCACAATTTCAGTCGTTTGTACAGATGTATATTCACCAACTCCTGCTCAATCAGATACACAAAAACCGCCCAACAGGCGGCTTGAGACTTATGAGTCAATATTATGAACGCTTGTACTGTCGATTGTACCAACTTACCAACAACGGAGAAGCAAAGAAGATAGAAGAATACGTTCCAGTGATAATTCCGATCATCATCGCAAGTGAGAAGAAACGAACACTCTCCCCTCCCAAAAAGTAGATCGATGCAAGCACAACTAATGTTGTAAGTGAGGTGTTGATTGATCGAGACAATGTTTTGTTAACACTATCATTTACAGCAGTTTCAAACGACGTAGCTCCATCAGCGATAGTCTCACGAACCATATCAAACACCACAATCGTATCGTGGACACTAAATCCCATAACCGTTAGCATAGCTGTTACAAACAACGTGTCGATCTGTACTCCCATGAATTGGCCCAAATATGCGAATGCCCCAGCTGGAACAATCACGTCGTGAATCAGAGCCAATACTGCAATAACACCATACTTCCATGAAGACACAGGCTTTGAGACACTGCGAAACACCCATGTAAGATATAAAATGATAGCAAAGATAACTCCCACGGCCATGTTCAAAGACTTACGACGTAATTCCTCAGATATAGCAGGACCAATAGTCTCAAAACGGGCTTCAACATATGACTCCTCACCAAACGCCTCAGTCAATGAATCAAGTAACGCATTATGTTCAGGAGCAGACAACGGCTTTGTTCTCATCAACGTACTCTCATCACCCAGGTACACAACCGTACCATCCTCTAAACCTTGAGAGCTCAGAACACTATGCAGCTCCTCAATGGATGGACGATTATCGCCAAAGTTTAACTCAACCAACGCACCCTCAGTAAAATCAATACCCAAATTGAAGCCGAAGATAGCCATAGCAGCAACACACGCTCCAATGACGATAGCTGAAAACGAGTACCAATATTTTCTATTTCCAATGATGTTGAATGTTTTCATATTATTCTGCTGAATCGCTTTTACCAGGAGAACCCAAGTACCATAGTGGTCGGTTCGCTGTAAATCCAACGACAAATCGCATGAGATATCTTGTAATAGTCACCGCAGTAAACACACTCATCGCAATACCAATCAAAAGTGTTACCGCAAATCCCTTCACAATACTTGTAGAAAGATAAATCAAAATCACTGCAGTGATTGCACTCGAGATATTAGACGCACGAATCGCAAACCATGCACGCGTAAATCCTTCCTCCAGAGAAGCAGATAGAGAATTACCGTCTTGCAACTCCTCCTTCATCCGCTCAAAAACCAGAATGTTCGCATCAATAGCCATTCCGAGAGACAACACAAGCCCAGCAATAGAAGCTGCCGTAAGCGTAACAGGAATGATCTTAAAGACAGCAAGTACTAACAACAAATACAGAACGAGTGATACTGACGAAATCAATCCAGGTAAGCGATAGAAACCAATCATGAATATAACCACCAACAGCAATCCAATTAAACCAGCTTGCACGCTCTTCTCCAAGGTCTCGCCACCGAGTGACGCACCAACTGTTGACTGACTTACCAAATCAACAGGCACAGGAAGCGCACCAGCGTTTAATCGCTGCGCAAGCGTCTTAGCTGATTCAACCGTAAAGTTACCTTGAATGACCGCATTACCTCCAGGAATCGGTTGATTCACCTGAGGAATACTAATAGGTTCACCATCCAAGAAAATTGCAATCAAACTACCAACATTTCGTGTTGTAAGATCGGCAAACAACTGACGACCCTCATCATTAAACGTAATACCCACAATAGGCTGACCACTCTGATCAAACTGCAAATTAGCTCGATCTAACTGCTTTCCAGACAAACCTGTTGTCGCCCATCGTTCATTCTGAGGTAAAACATCATTTTCAGACGTCTTAGTGATCAAAATACGAGACAAGTTATACAGCGCAAGTTGTCGTTCATCGTATTTGTAAACGATGTGATATCCAAATGGGGATTCAATGGGTTGAGATACGTCACCATTCTTAGCACTCATCACGAAGTTCTCGATCTCAGTCGGAAGCTGTCCAGCAGATACATAACCAAAGTCTCCTCCGTTTGTCTCAGCCCCCGGCTCATTAGAGAGACCCTTAGCTAGATCCTGAAATTTTGTAACACTTAAATGTCCTGCACCAAGAACCGCATTATAAGCTCCATCAGCAGCGGCACGAGCATCTAACAATCCCCTATCAAAATTACACCCCTGTGGGGAATCATTGTGACACAATAGAATATGAGCCACACCATACTCTTTCCCATCCCGATCAACTGAATTAAGACGTACAATATTATGTCCCTCTTCATTTTCAACCAAACGAGGATGCACTACTCCTTCAGCATCCCACTTCACCGCAGCTACCAAGTCTTCATAAACCCCCTCTTCTCGAACAAATCCTACGAGCCCTCCATTATCACGTGACCGCACGTCCTGAGAATTAGCATTCGCAATATTCTCAAATTCTTCCCCTTCAACTCTGATTTTATTCAATAAATCCTGAGCTCGCTCAAGTTCCTGAACGTTCTGTTCCTTCAAATCCGATTTTTCCTCTGCAGTTAAATCTCGCGGAGGCTCATCAGATAATTCCTTAAACTCAAGTACGGGTGTTTCACCAATCGCATCAATCGCTTCCTTTACATTATTCACACCGGCCAACTCAACAATAACGCGCCATCGCTCTCCAGACTTATTTGTCTGAAGCACAGGCTCTGCAACTCCTAACGAGTTAACACGACGTTCAATCACATCTCGAACACCATCTACCGCACTACGCTGTTCTAACTCTGGAATATCAGTTACATCAGCTTCGTACACCAAATGAGCTCCACCCTTCAAATCCAACCCCAACACAAACGGACTCTGCTTTTCTACCTTCGGTAAAGCAAAACCATAACGTTCTTCAATATGTGATACTCCCTTATTATACTGTTCTGGGAAATCAAATATGACTGTCGCTCCCAAAAGAAGCACAATACCAAAAACCACCCAACGTACTGTCGAGCGACTTACCTGTTTTATTTGCCAATTTGGCTGTTTTTTATCTTGCATAAATCGAGACGATTATACAATGTGAATCATTTCAGGTCAAAGTGGACAAATCAAAAACAATTCACACTGAACATCCATAGACATATCTACCCATGACACTTCTTATACTTCTTTCCAGAACCACACGGACACGGTTCGTTACGACCAACACGCTCAGTAGATGATCCTGTGTCCTTAGAAGACTGAGCAGCCAACTTTTTGCCTCCCATGATCTTCGCTGCGCCTGCCATTGTCACACCAACTCGATCCATCAAGCCTTTAGCTTCAATTGTCGCATGCCCAATCCTAAACAACGTCGATGTAATTTCATTGTCAATAGCTGACATCAAATCATTGTACATGTTAAACGCAATTTTTTTGTACTCAATAAGAGGATCACGCTGACCGTACCCTTGCAATCCAATTGAATTTCTCAAATAACGAACTGCGACCAAATGCTCAACCCAGAGCGAATCAATCGCTCTCAACATCGCATTCTTTTCAATCTCCGCCATATGTCGAGGTTCACCAATCTTTCCTCGCAACACCTCATACGAACTATCTGCGATGCCAATAAGCACATCCACAACTGCTTGTACTGATGCAATCTGTTTCTCCGCATCCTTCACATCCGTATGCAATGCACTAATCTGCTGATTCAGGTCTTCTGGCAAAGGCATCACCAAACGGAGTGAATCCACCAGTCCATCAACATCCCACGATCCATCTTCCTGCTGTGTATGAATATCCACCAATCGCTTAAATTCACGATGGATTGTCTGCAACGCCAAATCATTCAACTTACTCCACTCAGCTTCTTCATCTGAATCAGCCAACATCAAAATCTTATATCGCTTCTCATACACTGCCGTACGATGACGATTCAAGACATCATCATATTCAAGCAAATGTTTTCGAATGTCATAGTTATGAGATTCAACCTTATGCTGTGCCGTCTCAAGAGATTTAGATACTATACCATTCTCAATAGGCATGTCCTCAGGAAAATTTAATTTCTGCATCACATTCTTCAATCGATCACTTCCAAAAATACGCATCAAATCATCCTCGACTGAAATATAAAACTGACTCATCCCAGGATCACCCTGACGACCAGAACGACCACGCAACTGATTATCAATTCGTCGAGAATCATGACGCTCTGTCGCAATCACTGCTAATCCACCAGCAGCCTTAACTTTTTCTGCATCCTCCTTCACTGGAGGATTACCACCAAACACAATATCAACACCACGACCAGCCATGTTCGTCGCAACAGTCACCGCACCAGGTTTTCCTGCTTGTGCCACAATCTGAGCCTCGCGCTCGTGATTCTTCGCATTTAAAACTTCATGATCAACACCAGCCTTATCCAACATATCAGAGAACACTTCATTCTTTTCAATCGAAGCAGTACCAACCAGAATTGGCTGACCTGTAGCCGTACGTTCCTTAATCTCACGAATTACAGCAGTAAACTTCCCGCGTTCACTTGAAAAAATTCTATCTTGCAGATCCTTACGTTGCACAGGACGATTAGTTGGAATTGAAAACACATCCAACCCATAGATCTTCCCAAATTCCTCCGCTTCCGTTTCAGCAGTACCCGTCATCCCAGACAACTTCTTGTACATGCGGAAATAATTTTGAAAGGTAATTGTAGCCAGTGTCTCAGACTCTCGCTGAATCGGTACACCCTCCTTCGCCTCAATCGCCTGATGCAACCCCTCAGAATAACGACGTCCATACATCATGCGCCCAGTAAACTCATCAACGATCACAATCTCCCCACCCTGCACAACGTAATCCTTATCATTCTTGAAAATTGCATACGCCTTAAGAGCATTCTCAATGTGATGTACCACTTGCATGCCAGCCTCTGTGTATAAATTTTCCAAACCAAGAGCTCGCTCAATGGCTTCAATACCATCACTCGTTAAAATCGAACTGCGTGCCTTCTCATCAATTGTGTAATGTTCTTCCTCCTTCAAGGCACGGACAATCTGAGCGTAACGATAATACTGATCTGTCCCCTCCTGCGCAGGAGCAGAAATAATCAATGGCGTACGAGCCTCATCAACTAAAATAGAATCGATCTCATCGATGATCGCATGATGTAAAGGACGCTGTACCATCATGTCTGTTCGCATCGCCATGTTATCCCTCAAATAGTCAAACCCAAACTCATTATTCGTTCCATATGTGACGTCCGCTGCGTATGCTTCTTTCCGGTTACACGGTCGCAAGTATTCCATCTCCACTTTAAACGAAGCAGTAGAATCATGCTCATCATCTTCCTCGGGCGTTTCTGGTTTATATGTTGCATCGTAAATGAATGACTCCTGCTGAGACTGTACACAACCAACACTCAACCCCAACGCAGCTAACAGCTCTCCCATCCACACAGCATCTCGTTTTGCCAAATAGTCATTTGGCGTCACAAGATGCACACCCTTTCCTGAAAGTGCACTCGTATATGTCGCCAACGTGGACGTCAGTGTTTTACCTTCTCCAGTTCTCATTTCAGCAATATCACCACGAATCAAAACAAGTCCACCAACAAGCTGCACATCATAGTGTCGTTGACCCAACACACGAACAGCCGTTTCTCGTACCGTAGCAAAAGCTTCGTACACAATTGAATCAAAAGAATCGCCATCAGCGAGGCGCTTTTTAAACTCATCAGTTTTTTGACGAAGTTCTATGTCAGTTAATCTCTTGAACTCGTCTTCTAATTCATTAACGCGACCAATCTCTCGCTGCAAGTTAGATATTTCTTTTGCAATCGGGTCACCAAATACGGCTGATAATATTTTCTTCATAATAATAATTACCATTCCCTGAAATAAGGGAATGAATATGCTAAATCAGAGACACTAATGTAGCACGATGACACATACATGTCGAGTATAAAAAAAACCCCATTATCAAGCTGCGTACAGCTGATAACAGGGGTACTAATCCGAAAAATCGGTAAAGTCCTTTAACTGTCTGATGCGACTCGGATGCCTCAACTTCCGCAAAGTCTTAGACTCAATCTGACGAATACGTTCTCGTGTCACATGCTCATGAGCAGCAACTTCCGTAAGAGTGTGATCCACATAATCAAGCCCTAGTCCAAACCGCATCCGGATAACCCTCTCCTCTCTGGGCGTAAGTGTCTCCAAAACGCAATTCAGTTTCTCAGCAAGAACACGACGGAGAACTATAGACTCTGGATCAGGAACCGGATCCAAACCACCAAGACCACGCCATAAACCACGAGCAGTCTCCATACTCAGCTTCCGATTCCGATACTCGTCCGTGAGCATCCATTCAAACCTCTGAAGCTCCTCGTAGCACGTCATCGTATCGAGCGGCTCCCGCATTCGAGAGAAAAACTTATTATTCGCAATCTCAGGACAGTATCTCGCAAGAAATCCGTAATATCCCTTTAGCGTAGATGCACAACCACACCGGCGTATAAGATGAATCGCGTACCCAACAAATTTCGGATGATTAATCGTCTGTTTCCGAAATGTACTGAATGACATAAATGCCGTCGCGTCAAACCAGTCACATGACTCCAGAACTTCTACAACCTCAGCCGCATTGCTGGGATCAAGTGTCGAGGCCTTAAAGTCGAAATTCATGACAACTTTATGCTTCGCACTAACCTTCTCAACCGGTGTTCCCATGTGACGTTTCAGCTTATCTACACTCGTCACCCTCACCCTAGTCTTCATGCGAGCAGGCAGTTCGAATTCATACTCACTGTCCTGAACCGAATCACCAAATAGTTGTGTCGGCAAAACCGGCATCCTCGGAAGGTTCTTTGGCAAGAGTA
>CAZHXK010000047.1:0-9625 GCA_964536565.1 uncultured Gammaproteobacteria bacterium | reverse complement strand
GATCAGGATCTACGAAACGTCGTGTGCTCGCAGTGCGCCCTCGTATTTATAAACCCACAACAATCAATTGAAGACATAGAGGAATTCCACGACGAAGGGTTTTTAGAAAATAAAGGATACAACACAGTACAGGATTTCGCAGACAAAGTGGTGAATTCTGAACTGAAAATGAAAACAGAAGTTGCGGATATGCTGGAAAACTTTCTGCAACCAGGTGCGCGTATTTTAGATGTTGGATGTGGAATTGGGACGTTACTCTCGATTCTTAAGAACAGAGGTTTTGGGGTAGATGGAGTAGAGCTGGCACGTGTAGATGTTGCAGCTGCAAAAGAATATTACGGATTGGACATATATTACGGAAGTCTTGAAAAGTTCGCAGTAGAGCATCCAGAAAAAAAATTCGATCTCATTATTGTCCATCACACGCTGGAACATATGCCCCAGCCCAAAAAGGAACTAATGACGATGAAAAAATTGCTGGCTCCAGACGGTCAGCTGTATATTGGCGTACCAAACGTCATGAACATCAGAAAACGACCTGAGGTTTTCTTCGAGAAGGGACATGCACTTTCATTCTCTCCTCACTCATTGCGGCTGTTGCTGCAATCTTGTGGTTTCGGTGTGGCTTCGTTCTCCGAAAAGGCTGCCTTTCCCGGAGCGATGGACGTAGTGTCAAAATTATCGGAGGCAGACACTGAAACGGTACGTGCAATGAAAATAGGAGAAAACCCCACGGCTGTAAAAAGATATGTTGCTCTCAAGAAAATTCAATACGATATGATGCGAAATGCTCGCGACATCGGTCTTTTCATGCTTCCAAAACAGGTCCGCATTGCGATGGGGAGGGGAGTGTATAAATGGTTGAAGAGAAGATAGGTAATGGATGAATGCTCTGGGGTTGACAAAAGCTCAGATAAGTGATATATTAGCCCGTTCCTTGAACCACCCAGAGGGAGTGTTAATCATGACATCAGAAGTGAGAAGTAGTTTAAAGCTGGTCGTTACGGCACAAAAAAAGAAGTATGTAGCCGCGTCATCCCTGATCGCAGCATCACTCTTGGCAGTGCTGTTCTGGGGAAGTCTCATGCCGGACGCTGCTCAAAGAGATATCGTTTGTATGGTGCTTACCGAGCTGCTTGTTGATGCTTCTAGGGATGATAATGATGACGATGGCATCTGCAGATCAGCTGCTGCGAGGTGTGTACCTCGGCTGTTATAAGTGTTGGCTTCGGCGACAGCCAGAGGCCGTCCAGCGAAAACATGCGCGAGAAGAAAAAATTTTTCAGCTCGAACAACAGAAGAAGCAGATCGATAATCAAAGCGAGAGGCTTTGGGCGACGTAGGACCATCTACAGCCCAAGAAGCTGGTGGCCAAACGCGCCACTCGATATAAGCTCATGCTCACCCCTCAGCGGGTGAGTTTTTAATACGCGGATTGACCTAGCGGCTCAGAATTGATATGGTGTCACTCTATTTACGATTGAGTATGGGCCATAAAATTGGAAGCTTACTAGCAAAAAGATATATTGCTGTAGCACTCTCAGCACTTACTGCGGGAATTTTGTTTGTAGGAAGATATCTTGTTGTTGGGTGGCATCAGCTCAAAGCTGGCGCACCATTCGATTTTTTTTCGTTTCACCATCCTGATCCACTCACCAATCTCGCACCAATGTTTCGACAAGTCATGGACGGTATGATGTACGTTTCTGATGGTCGGGTTCTCGAACACGTTGCAAACCCGAGTGCATGGTCATTTGTTTCACCGCTTGTTGGATACCCGTTACTTGCTGTATTTCAGGATGTCTCGCTACAATTCCTCTTCGGAACCATCCTCTCAGCAGCCCTTGTTTTCATCATCTCATACGCCATAGCAAAACACCTCACTCGATCACACTGGTGGTCACTCATCTACTCATTCATTTTCGTAAACGCCACTCTGGTGGTGCTTTTTATTATTCCGATCGATATCGAGGGGATCAAAACGCTTGCTCGCTCTTTCTCATGGCTTGGTTCACCTCCGGGTGAAATCCTTATGAGTAGATACGTCAGCTTCTCTGTATTTCCTTCATGGCCAGTATTTGTGTTTTCAGTGTACGCTCTTCTGAAACTCGTCGAAAAACCATCATCTCAAAAATGGATGGTTACAACAGCTGCTACAATTGCGCTGCTCACACATATGTATGTGACAGACGCATTATACATAGTTGCATCAGCTGGCCTCATGACTGTGTGGTATTTTCTGCAGACAGAGACACAGCGCGCAAAAACGCTTCTCAAAACAGGATTGCTCACGGTAGTGTTGTCGATTCCATACATAATCAACTACCTTGCCATACAAGCACTCCCGCATGCGCAGGAACTTGTCGAACGACTTGGTGCAGAATTCACACATCAGTTTCGCATCAACGCATGGCCACAATATCTTGTCATGGTGATACTGGCGTACGGTGTATGGCAGTGGGGGAAACAGCAAGACAGAAAGTCAGATGCGACAGTCATCGGTTCATTGGCGCTCGCAGGTATCGGCATTCTCAACATGCAGGTCGTACTAGGCTTCAATCCACATCCGCAGGTATGGCCAGTACATCAATTCTATCTTGGATACGCAGTTGCGTTGTTGGTGATCGTGTACGGCATCGTGCATGCGTTCAAAAACAACAAGATAAGAAAAGCAGTGTCAGTACTACTCATCGTTGCATCAGTCGTGCTCTTGTCTCGCGCAGTGTATACAGAATTTATCTCTGGAGTGCCTCTCAAAGAAGGATCTATCATGCCACAGAATATTCGAACATCACTCGACTGGATAGATGAGAATCTTCCCGAAAATAGCGTTGTCGGCTCACCATCCGCAACAACGAACAGTCTTATTCCAGTCTACACATCAGCGTATAGTATACAGCCTCTCGCTGTGACGTCTGTAGCGCCTCTTACTGAGGTGATAGATCGATGGCTCACTATTAACAGCCTCTATGGTATTGAGGAGGAAACATTGGTAACATCACTGAAGAAAGATCATGAGTTTGCGGATGCATATGCTCGGAATTCCGAGAACGGAACGGCCATTTTCCTCTTTGATACATATTTCTGGGAAAAAGGATTAGGGGCATTCGATCACGGACGGGATTTGGACATTCCGGATGAAGCAGTGAACAATATTCTCACTGCATACGAAACATTGCCGTCATCAGAGATACTTCTGGAAAAGTATGCACTCGACTACTTATACGTCGGGCCGTATGAGTGGCGCTTAGGCATTACAGATATCGACGCGCTGCCATTCACACAACAAGTTTACAACAATGACGGAGTCGCAATTTATAAAATCAATCGGGAGGAATTAACATTCTAATATGGAAAAGAAACGAGTATTGGTGACAGGAGGAGCGGGCTATGTGGGGTCTGTTTTAGTTCCCTCACTTTTGCAAAAAGGGTATCAAGTGACAGTGCTTGATAACCTCATGTACGACAACGGAAAGAGTGTTCTGCAAAACTTTTGGGACAAGAATTTCCAATTTGTAGAGGGGGATGTATCTGATCGTTTACTCGTAGAAAAATTGGTAGGGCAGGTCGATCACATCATTCACCTGGCTGCAATCGTAGGCTACCCTGCATGTCGCAAGAATGAGCAGCTCGCGCATCAGGTTAACGTAGGCGGAACAGAAAACATCGCCCGCGCTGCACAGCCACACCAGACAGTACAGTTTGCGTCAACTGGTTCGGTGTATGGCGCGATTGATGGAGTATGTACAGAAGAATCAGAGGCAAATCCGCTTACGATTTACGGCATCAACAAGCTCGATGGTGAGAAAATTTTGAAACAGCACTGCACTCCTATTATTTATCGGTTTGCGACAGCTTTTGGTTTAGCGGGACGACTACGCATGGACTTGATGGTGAATGATTTTGTATATCAATCTCTTCATACAAAACATCTTATTGTGTACGAAAAGAACTTCCGACGTACATTTATTCACGTACGAGACATTGCGCGAGTGTTTATTCACGGACTTGAGAACTACGATCGCATGAAGGGGCAAACATACAACGTTGGTCACGAAACCATGAATCATACTAAGGAAGATATTGTGAACAAAATCAGAGCACGTATAAAATTCTATCTTCACTTCGCTGAATTCGCGAAAGATCAGGATCAGCGCGACTACGAAGTTGATTACAGTAAGATCCGAGCGACTGGGTTTGAAACATCAGTTACGATGGATGAAGGTTTGAGAGAATTGATTGATGCATTTAAAATCGTTTCCATTCCAAATCCGTACTCAAATATATGATCGAAGCATATTACAAAGACAAAAAAGTGATGGTAACAGGAGGCTCGGGTTTTTTAGGGTCACATATCGTCAAGCAACTGGAAGCGTTCGATTGTGAGGTGGTGGTGCCACGATCATCGGAGTACGACCTAGTAGATCCAAACGCGACGCTCGCATGCTTACAAAATTACAAACCCGACATTATCATTCACTCTGCTGTATGGCATGGAGGACCGCCCATTCACGAGGCATTTCCTGCACACATGTATCACCAGAACATGATGATGGGAACAAATATTATTCACGCATCACATCTGTGTAACATTGAACGATTGGTTGTGATCGGATCAGACTGTTCGTATCCCGGCTATTTAGGCAAGGAAGTGCTGTCAGAATCAGATCTTTTCTCAGGACGACCGCATGACTCAGCCATCGATTACGGGATTGTAAAACGCGTACTCACGGTTCAAGCATGGGCTTACAACAAACAGTACGATCTCGATGTGAGTTCTCTTATTCTGACAAACATGTACGGTGAAGAAGATAACTTTAATCCAGATTCGTCTCATGTGGTTGGTGCACTCATTCGAAGGTTTACTGAAGCAGTACAGCAAAATAAACCGGAGGTGGTGGTATGGGGTTCGGGAAAGCCAACACGCAACTTTTTATATGTGAAGGACGCAGCACAGGGTGTTATTCGAGCAACTGCTCAATATCACTCTCACGAGCCAATCAACATAACAACAGGACAAGGTAATTCAGTAAAAGAACTAGCAGAAACAATCGCATCACTCACGAACTTTAAAGGAAAGCTTGTGTGGGATACAGAAAAATCAGATGGCCAAATGAAAAAAGTACTTGATGTTTCACGGATGAAAGAGCATCTGGACTGGCAACCCGAGTTTACGCTCAAAGAAGGACTCGCAAATACGATCGAGTGGTATCAGGCTAACAAAGAAAAAGCGGACGCTCGTAAAAAGAATCTCGCAATGACAGTATGATTCCAAAGGTATCTGTCATCATTCCAATCTGGTCCGAGGTGCAATCTCTCAAGATTGTAACTGAGGGACTATACGAACGAATTGGAGACAACATTCATGATATATTTTTTATCGTCGCACCACAGTCCAGTGCGGCATGTTTTAGTATGTGTCAGCAACTCGCCTCAGAACATCCCAAAATACAGGTCATGATTCAAAAGGTGTGTCCCGGTTTAGGTCATGCTTATAAGCAGGTGTTTCCGCATGTGACTGGAACGCATGTGCTCATTATAGATGCCGATAATGAAATGGATCTTGAAACAGTTCCGAAGATGGTTGCGGCGGCAGCGAACGGATATGATCTTGTGCTGCCTAGTCGGTGGATTCCAGATGGAGGGGTGAAAGGATACGACACCATGACATACATTTTAAATAGAGGGTTTCAGTTTATATTTAGAATTATCTACTGGACACGTGTGCATGATCTCACATACGGCTTCAAACTTTTCAATGCAAAACTAATCAAAGAGGTAGATTGGTGGGGCGAGATGCATGAGATTGCGATGGAGACCACGCTTAAGCCGCTCAGGCTCGGGTATAAGTGGATAGAGATCCCTACCTGGTGGAAGGGGAGAACAGAGGGGGTTTCAAAAATTAATACGTGGAAACGGTGGAGGTATGTGTTGTTTGCGCTACGGATACGCTTCACTGATATTCGAGGAAAGAGATAAATTTAGAAACGACAGGGCAGTATAGTGTTGACAAGAAGTCAGATGCTGTGTATACTGCGTATTGTGTGATATAACGTAAGTGAAGGAAGAAAGGAACGTGGAGAAAGATATTTCAAAAGGCGAATGCTGCTCATCATTATTAAAAGCATATATAGCATCTACAAAGCAACTGATAAATGCAAACATGACTATTATGCTAATTTCTCTGGGCTGGCTTATCTTCGGGATACCATCCGCACGGGTCACAGGCGATTTTACGTCGGTGTGGCTGATCGCGGTTCTGGCATCGATGCTGTGGTTCCTGTGCATCTCTCAGATTAGAAGGGGGTATATGGTGCTAGGCCGCTGCGGATCGAAAGAGAAGTAGGACAAGAGTAAGTCAAATCATATCGACGGATCCATAACGAAATCCGCCCAACGCTACGGCAGAGGCGGATTTTTTGTTGCCTGATTCTCGTCCTGTATATTGACAATGTCAGCAAAAACCGCTACTGTTAATCAGGATCAAAAAGAAGAGAGGATGTCGTGAGTGAATACCCAGCACTAGAAGCTTCCGGATATTTCTACTACGAAAGGATGCCCACAGAAGACCTTACGGCACATGTGGAGAAGACGCCTGCGCGAAGAATGGTGGCGGCAATAGGAACCTCTTTGCTCGTCTTCCTGATACCAGTACTGCATGTAGTTTGGAATCTATCCGCAGCAATATTTGGAACTCTGGGTGCAGAAACAATCATTGCAGGTTCCATGATGTGGGGTGTCTATGCACTTGCCATTATAGGTGCTGTGATATGGATCACCGCACATGTAGACATAGTTAGCTCTCGACAAGAGCTCGAACGCCGATCTAAATATCCGTAACAAAAACCGCCCAAAGCTACGGCAGGAGGCGGATTTTTTTTACAGATAGAAAGTTAGACTGATTTCTTCCACACACTCAACCACTGTGGTGTGTTCATGAATTTTAGCGTAGAATAACTCTGTGAGAGTGGGATATTCGTAAGCAATGCATCCAGCTTTCGTGGTGTCAATTTATTTACATGCATCTCCCGAGAGCGCCATGGATTCCCGTACAGCGTCATTGCTGCACGCATGGCTGCCATTCCACGAAATAGCTCCCAAGGATATACTGCGACGTACACACCTCCTGGTTTTAACATTCGGGCCACTTCTTCAAAGTGCTGCTCAAGTTCAGGGATGTGCTCAATGGTGTGAGATGAATAGACGCGATCAAAAGATGCGTCTTCAAAATCAAGTAACGGTCCAGAGGTAACCCGTGCATCTGCGCACGGATTAGCTGCTACAGCATCAGCATTCACATCGACACCAACCACTCGTTCGACTAAAGGTTCCACGCGTCGCTGCGTGTATCCCTCGTCGCATCCAACCTCAAGTACGTGATGGTGCGAAGCTAAATCTAGATGTTTAATAATAAGTTCATCAACAGCGTCGTAATTCATGATGATGTCATTGTCTCGTGTTCGCAATACTTGCTGTGAATATTGTTTATCGTACATATGAAGAAAATCCTCAACTTTTTATTCAAATCAAAACGTGAAATAAGTATATTCGCCCTGGCCTGTTTAGTCCAGGTTGTTGTGTTTATATTAACCGCAACGACTGCATCAGGTGGTTTCCTGTGGACGTCAGATGCGGAACTGTATTTTGATCTTGCTCGCAACCTACTTGAGCACAAAGGTTTTTATATGCATCCAGATCTTGCCCCACAAACACTTCGAACGCCACTCTATCCAATGTTCGTTGCGGGCCTGTATGCAGTCACGAAATCAGTCGCAGTCATTGTCTTTATTCAAAATATCATTGCTGCGTATGTACTTGTATTGGTCTACAGAATTGGCACTGCGCTTTTTAACACGACGGCAGCATGGTGGGGGACAATTCTATTTCTCTTTGAATCGCGACGTCTCACAAACGCATCACAACTCATGTCCGAGACGTTGTTCATGTTCTTCTTCATGACAGCACTCTTGGCATTTTTTAGGTACATGAAAGACGATAAGCCTGACATTCGGTATGTTGCTGTCATGGGCATTGCATCTGGACTCGCAGTTTTAACACGTCCGTTCATACTGCCGCTCATACCACTCTGCGCGTTATTATTTGTTATCGTCCGCTGGAGAAAGCATCGCACGATGGGAATCAAAAACGCGGCACTACTCATCACACTTACGGTTATCATTGTTGCGCCGTGGTCTGTCCGAAACTACAAAGTACACGATACATTCTCACTCGCATCAACGGGCGGTGCAAATGCATACATTACCGCTGTCCCTCGCTTCCTCGAGTACAAAACTCCTGGCAAGGAACCATATGAAGAACTCGTCAGTAAAGCAGTCACGGATCTCAGTTATACTGGGCTGACCGACTTAACACCCGAACAATCCTTCGTTCGCTTCGGCATATTTGATATTGAGAATCAGTCGTATCTCCTGAAAGAATCGAAAGAGATAATCTCACAAGACTATCCTTTATTCGCTCGTATTGTTGTCCAAAAGATGGGGGTATTCTTTATCGAGAGTTCAGCATCGCGGTCATATAGTATTCTCCTGCATGACATATCACTTCCATCGCAGATTTTCTTCCCGTTTCTCTATTTCGGCGGCAGGCTCTGGTGGGCGCTCATGGCTGTAGCGATGGCATGGGGATGGTGTGTATATGCTAAAAACCACAGGACGCTCGCACATAGACTGATTCTGCTTGCAATCATTGGTATGATGACGTATTTTGCGCTCATCTCATCCATGAACAAAGATACACCTCGTTTAAGGCTTCCGGTAACACCACTCATCACACTCTGTGCGGTATACGGAATCATGGATATAAAGAAAAGAATCATACATGACTAAGTCAGTACACAAAATATTCCAGGGGATAGCCGCCATGGCATTTTCTAATGTCGTCAGTCGGACGAGCTCTTTTGCTACTGTTGTGCTGCTGACAAGCTTACTGTCCTTACGGGAATACGGACAAGTCATGCTCGCGCTCGCTATCACAGGGCCAGTACTCGCAATTATCTCGCTCGGCATGGGTGACATGATTGTGGTTGATGCAACACGCTACATTGCCGAACGAAAGAAAGCACATGCAAAACGGTTGTTATCAAGCTATTTTATTACCAAAGGTGTGCTCCTGCTTCTGTTGATGTTGAGTGGGTGGATGTTCAAAGAGCAGTTGGGGCTACGATACGGACAGCTCATGGTAAACGCCGCTCTCGTCTTGATGGTGTATGTGGTTATGCAGTACTTCAAGACCACATACAACACCATGTTCAACATTCATAAGCGATTCAAAACACTAGCGTTGTGGAGTTCGGTTGAGCCCGTTACGAGGCTGATATTCGTGGTAGCTGCACTGATCTTCTACAAAATTACGGTGACGGTCGTGCTTGTTTCATATGTTGTGGCTACGGGGGTGTCAGTGCTTGGTGCTACACCACATATGCTCAAGATTGCTCTCACATACCGAAAAACTGTTACCCTCAAGGAACCGCTATTCCGCGCAATTATTGCCGCGCATGGAAAGTGGCAGGCACTCCTTGCGATATTATCGAGTATCACCTCAAACATCACAATCTATATCATCAACTTCCTTCTGTCTACTGAAGCAGTTGCTATTTTCTCAGTTG
>CAZHXK010000046.1:0-10094 GCA_964536565.1 uncultured Gammaproteobacteria bacterium | reverse complement strand
TCAGTGAGATAAATGCAGCTCCAATAACAATTGCCTTCGTTTGAGATCTTTTTTTAATACGACCAGCAAACATCGTAAACACAATCGTCGTACACGACACAATAATCGGCACGATAGCAACTGACTCAAACGTCTCAAATGCTAAGTAA
Source organism: uncultured Gammaproteobacteria bacterium (assembly GCA_964536565.1). GTDB lineage: Bacteria > Patescibacteriota > Patescibacteriia > Magasanikbacterales. Next base: position 9,945 of record CAZHXK010000046.1, on the reverse strand, counting down.
ATAAACAACGGCCACATCACCCCCTCAACAGTTCCGTGAATACCATACAAACCAGTCGTCACGTAATCTCGCAAATCTCTCCATCTCTTAAAAAATTCATGAAGCGTCAATTGCTTGCTAGTTGGCTTATCAATCACATGCTTCATATACAGCAATGGAACAATCGAAAGAGCCAAAATAAACGCACTAATTCCAATCAAAAACTTATCACTTACCAAAATCAATACAAGAGCTCCGAATGCAGGAGCCAAAATCCCACCAATCATCTTCACGATATAAAAGATACTCGTATCTTTAGCTGAAGATTTCCGATGCTTACTACTTTCCATGAAATAGTATATATGTGCCACCCAATAAAACGCATCGTACAACGCAGAAGCTAATGCCAACGCAGCAAGCCAATACCAATTATGTGGAGGTAAGTTATACAAAATCAAAAAGAACACGATTGAAAAAATAGTTCCCCACACAATCACCATACGCGCTCCAATCTTTCGAACAAAATAACGTGCCACAAAATTGAGCGGCACATCAAACAAATAATACATGAAATAAAAAACCATCACCTCAGAGATGGAATAATCGACCGTCAAAAGTAAAATCGGAATAAACACCGCAATCAACGAACGACCAAACACATGCAACCACACACTCAACTCAAACAACCAAAATTCGGAATGCATGAGGTTGCGCAGGTTCGTACGATGATAAGAATGAAACAGATGCATAGTGAAACAATTATAGCATTATTAAACCAAAAGAACTATTGACACATATACAAAAATATAACAGTGTCACCTCAGATATTTCAAATAGATCAGGAGAGTGATATGAGTCGAGACGTATTCATCCCAGAGAAACTTGGAGGACTATTCCTTCAAGCGCCAGCTTCTGCGAAAGACACACCCGGAAAAACACAAGTTCAACTTGAGAGAATGCAACATGCACTTCGACTCTTCCTCAGCGGAGACCTTGGCGACATCGCCCGTGTGCCGAGAAAGCTCTCAAATAGAAAGCTGACGATCCTCTCGAAGACCGTAAAAGAAAGCAAGCTTCCAGCTCGATCAGTCAAAGTCCTCCACACAGTCGGCGTACGATACGTTGGTGAACTCTATCGACATCGGTTCTCCAAGCGATCAGGTCATTACCACGACGTATGTGCGTTTCTCGCACAACATGACCTGCCTTCCGTCGAAATCGGGCTGAGGGTCGATGATGAATTCATTCTTCGATCGGGTTGGTGCCCGCCATACTGGGATGACCCTCAAGTCATTGATCGCCTACGAGTAAGAGTGATCGACTGGGAAAACGACATCATCCGAAGGGGCTACCACACCGGGCTCGGAACTCCACTTAACTCATTACTGCCTTGGTCTGTTACGAGCCCCTGCCTTTCCGATGGGTTGGTACAAACATGACACACCATGAGACTCACAGCAAACGTTGGCGAATTACTTACACTGCGACAAGCATTCAAAACCCGAGAATCTGGAAACAAAGGGGAATGGATTCACAGCACCGTCATGCAATACGAACCGATCCTTCACGCCGAAATGTATGTCCCGCCTCAGTGGACAACCAACATCCGCTAGCATCAACCGCACAAATTGTGCAGTTTTTTTATACAAACAAAAAACCGCCGAAGCAGTTCTCCGTAATATTATTTAAGCGGCCTTCTGATCATCATCTTTTTTAGTAATAATAGTATCAGGAAGTTCTGTGGACAAAATATAACCCCCTCCATCTATAGCAGTAGGAACATCATCAACCCCATCGCGATCAGCAACATCAATCGTAGGAACCGGAGAATGACCTCCCCGGTTACCAGAAACTGCTGTTTCAATGACTCCGAGCTCATGATCAGGAAACTGAATGACTGTATCAGCATACCCAAGCAACACACCCTGCAGGTTCTGCACTTGAGTAGCAGCTTGATCCAAGTCTATACGCTCCTCCGCCACATCCTCAGTCATGCGTGAAATCAACTCAACAATCTGAGTTTTTGAAGCATCATCAATAAAATCTCTACGAGTATCATATAGATTCCGAAGTACTACACCCATTTGAAAAACCATCTCAGAAACATGCGTTTCCACAAATGTTTTATTATCCAACTCAGGAGGAATGTACGCAGGCGTTACCATGGCTAACTGATTTGTACCAACCTTAAACAATCCATCCAAATCCACAACCAACACGTCTCCTGTTTCCTTATCGATCTCAATATTATCAGGCTTAATATCTCTAAACATCAAACCATTATCAGCTAAATTCACACACAACTGCATCATCTGATTAAAGTGCTCATAGACCACTTGAGTAGACACCGCATCGTCGTACAACTCATCAGAAAAATTTTCGAGCTTAATGGTCGACATGATCATATCTCCACCCTTTTCAGCAATCGCCTCCGGCATCAAAATATAAGGAGATACATTTTCAGAAGCATGTAGTACATCCAATGCAGTTTTATTTCCTTTTGAAACGGACTCTAGTAATTTTCGATGTTCAGCAGGAGAACCTCTTTCAGCCGCAACGCGTAACACCGCATGCTTATGCCGCAACCCACCCTCTAACTGTTTCACGCCGCCAAGCACACCATCCTTCAGTGTCTTTGCGATCAGAGCAAATTCTTCAGGCTCAAAATAATGTTCCATCTGTTTCACAATTGCTTTTCTCAATGATGCAATATGAGGTCTCAATTCTTTCATTGAAATACTAAGATCACTATCATGTGATTGATACTGAATTTCATCATTGTGATCATACTCACCCGGCACAGCCGCCATACTACCAGTAATGTAAGATGCCATCCGATCATCACTCAAAGCATCAACAATCAAAACAGCCTCAATATCGCTAAAAAGCCCAGAGCCCTTCAGCGCTTCAAATCTGCTGAATTGGCGTTCATAAATATCATACGCAAAATTATCAACTTGCTCCTGTGTCACATGATCACCAGTCAAAAAATGTTTCTCAATATTAATATCCTCATCGGAAACATCCTCTGCATCCGTGTGAAATATATGTTTCTCTTTCATACAAGCATGATTAATAAGTCTAAAATAATACTACAATCTAGCACAAAAAACCACTCTTGTCAATGTTACAAAGCAAAAAACGACCCAGAAGATCGCATTCACTCTCTTTCAAAACCTATTTCAACTTTCCCAAATCCAAATACTCTTGCATCTCAATCTGCTCTACAAACTCAGGCATATGAGAAATCAAAATCATCGTCCCTTTATATTCATTCAAAGCTTTTGCAATAATCGGAATATGACGGAAATTGATGTGATTCGTCGGCTCATCCAGTACAAGTAACCCAGGGCGCATAACCACCAACCGAGCAAATGACAACAGCCCTTTCTGCCCCTCAGACAAATCCCCCACCTTGCGCCCCATCAATTCACCGGTAATCAGAAACCCTGCAGCAACTCGGCGCATCTCCTGTGTATCAACTCCAAGCGCCTTAATTTTTTCTAAAGAATCAAAAACCGTGTCATCAAAATCTAATGTTGAAAAATCTTGAGAATAATATCCAACTACAACCTCATCCATGATCACCGCACCTTCGGCTGTCTTATCAACCAAATTACGTAGCAACGTACTCTTACCAATACCATTCGGACCCGAAATCAAAAGACGTGTATCCTGACGCAACACAATATCAACCTTCTTCATCTTCGGCTCGTGATCACGAATCACCTTCACCGAATCAATCGTTACAATATCACCTGTAATATCTTGATTTGAAATCTTAAAAGGAAAAATGATCTGATCCTCACGTCGAATCTCAACCTTATTCTCTTCCATCTCAGCAGTCTCATCTTTCATCTTCTTCGCAAGCTTACGCATCTTCCCACCCTTAAACGCAAACTTGCTCGCCTTCTCTTTACGATCTTGAATGCGCTTTTCCAACTGCGCATTTTTCTTTTTCTCACGCTCAATTCGTTTTGAAATTTCCTCAACCACTGTGTAGTAATCTCCATCATACTTCTCCACCTTCTTCGTATGAATATCCAAATACAACACACCTTCTGTAAAACAATTCAAGAAGTCAGCATCATGAGAAATCACGAGCACCGTCTTGTCATACATCACCAAGAAGGAAATTAAATGCTCAATGCCCTCTGTATCTAAATTATTCGTAGGCTCATCCAACAACAAAATATCAGGATGCTGCACCAACGCGTATGCCAACAACAACCGAGCCTGTTGCCCGCCAGACAAATCCCCCACCTTACGGTCACGAGGAGTCGTGAGGTTAACCGCATTCATAGCCTCATTAATGGCCACATCTACGTTTCGAGGAACCTCCTCGTATGCTCGTTTAAAATAATCATCAATTGTTAAATCAAAGTCAGCACGATCTACAGATTGTAGCGCCGATCCAATAGTCACCCCATCTGCCATATGAACCTTTCCATCTTTGGCTTTTCGATCTCCACGAATCAAGCTAAACAAAGTAGACTTACCCGCTCCATTTTGACCCATCAACGTCATCTTAGATCCTTCACGCACACTAAAAGAAGCCTCATCCAAGATGGGCTTGTTGTCCGTATACTCAAATACGACATGATCAAAACGTAGTACTACATTACTCGACATAGGAGGAAATACTATCGTAGATAAGGTTTTTTAGCAAATAAAAAAGCGCACACCCGTAGGTATGCGCCGCTCTATATCCTATGGATAGGGAGCAAATGTGAAATCATACGATGGTTCACCGAGAGAATCCCAGTGATAACAACCCCACGTATCATGTCGATTACAGAAATCGTATGTCAGCGGATCTCCATCATCGCAGTCCTTCGCAACAAAACACGGTTCACACGGAATCAACGAGCAATCCGGCAATCCACCACAAGGGACATTATTGCCGCAATTTCCACACGCCTTCGGATTGCAGGCAACCGGCTCAGACGGACAGTCATCGAAGCAGAGCACATCGTGAGGATGTGTCGCCCAAATACTGTCAATCTGCGAACACTGACCATCACCACAATTCTCGTCAGTACACGTACCGAGCGAATTGATGACAGCCGCACCACAAATCTCTCTCAGAATATACGTAGAGGCAGCAATCCAATGTGACGTAGAGTAATACGAACTTACTGGTCGCAAAGCAAGAATCTCTACCTGCTTTGCTAGCCAACATTCCGTGTACTTCGCATTGATCTCAGTAACCGCGATGCCAAATGCTTCATCTGCACACGCATCGTCCCACACCCCGTTCTCATCGCAGCAATACGCAAACGCAGGATCTGAACAGACAAGGCTCTCACACTCCCCATCCTCACAACCAGGAACAGTACAACTCACCCCTTCATCGGCGATGCACACGTTCTCCTGATCAGACTGACAGCCGGTGAGTGGATCACACCAATCATCCGTACATTGATTCATGTCATCACACGTAAAAACGTCACTCTCACACTGACCAGACTGCGGATCACACACGTCGTTCGTACATGCGTCACCATCATCACAATCGATAGGAACTGAAGTACATCCCGACTGCGCATCACAACCATCTTCAGTGCATGAATCACCATCGTCACATGTGTCAGAAATATCTTCGTAATAGCAGCCCGTTTCCGGATCACATGCGTCATCTGTGCACGCATTATCGTCATCGCAATCCACCATGGTCGGATTCGGACCAAAGTTACACATGCCGATAAGCTCATCACAAACCTCGATCGTACATGCGTCGTCGTCATCACAGATGACCGGATCAAACACGCATCCTAACTGAGAATCACATGAATCGTTCGTACAATTCACGCCATCTCCACACAACACCTCTGGTCCACCAACGCATGCCAAATTCAGACAGAAATCGTACATCGTACACGCATCGCCGTCTTCACATGTCGCAGGACTATCCGTGTATGTACAACCAATGACTGGATCACAGTTATCATCGGAACATGCATTTCCATCATCACAATCATCAGGTTGACCACCAACACACGCACCATTCAAACATGCCTCACCAACACTACATGCATCCCCATCACTACAAGGACCCACGCTATTTACGTATGAGCAACCGTCAGCAAGTGTACATGAGTCATCAGTACAAGGATTTCCATCATCACAATCGAGACCCTCACCTTCACACTTAAAGTCTGAACACGCATCATCAGCAGTGCACTCATTGCCGTCATCACATGATTCGGTATTCGAGACATACAGACATCCAAGCGCAGCATCACACCACTCGCTTGTGCACACTTCTCCATCATCACAATCGACAGAAGTTGAGAAACACAGGAGCACAGCATCGCACTGATCGAGCGTACATGCGTTGTCGTCATCGCATGCAAATTGACTCGCATCGAAATTCACACATCCATTTGGCTCAGCTTCATCGCAAAAATCAAACGTGCACAAATTATCATCATCGCAATCAACAGGAGGATCACTATCGCAATCTCCTACCGCATCACAATGATCATTCGACGTACACGGATCATCGTCGCTACACACAGCATTCGGATCAACTGCAACAACACCACAACCAAGACCTGTAAAACAAGCGTCAATCGTGCATGGGTTGCCGTCATCACATGAATCTTGAAAAAACTCACATGCACCGGTAACTGCGTTGCACACATCAATCGTACATGGATCTCCATCATCACAAGGCGAATTCACGCCAGGATCAGTACAGTCATAAGACTCAAACACACACGCTCCATGAGGATCGAGCGGACTAAGCGGAGGAAGAGGATCACCATCATCAGCCGCCGCAGGATCGCAGTAATCGACTGTTGAAGGATCTCCATCATCACACTGAACAGGAGGCGTGCCACAGACATCAGAGAAACACACACTCAACGTGCAGGGATCTCCATCATCAGGACAATCCTCATCTGAGTCACACGTTTGTGCAACAGCAGACAACGGAACACACAACACGACCACAGTCATACTGACAACGATTAAGAAATTGTAAAAAGCAGAAAAACGAGTTTCCAAGGGATAGCTCTCCTAAGTAAAAAAAACACAGCCCGCAGGCCGCCGCTAGAATAGTATACAAAATCAAACATGTCAACCCCTCACAACCACCTCTTATGAAACAAAAAAATCGCCATTAAAAACAGCAATTTTCGTCAAAAAAATTCTAAAGCGTCCGCTTGCGACGAATAATATATGCAGGAATCGCACCAGCAAGCGCAGCCACTAAAATAGCCATAGCAATCGATGAATCTGCAATATCACCTACCACCTCCTGAACTTTATTTATTTTTTTACAAAACGGCTGTCCAACCTGCCCCCGCTTCATATACGGAACAGCATCTGCACAACACGATTCAAATTCGGGAAACACCGTACCACCTTCCTCAACACAACTTAAAAAAGACAATTCCTGATCGCCACAAAAACCTTCGTATACGCGCTCCACAGAACACAACACACCATCAGGACGCTTACACTGTCGAAACACATTCCCATCATCAAATGTCGTTTCAACTAATTCAAAACCATATCGATCACATATCGCGAGATCGGGATCTATTGCGGCTTGAGCCGGCAACACCACACACAAGGCCAAAATGAATACTACATATTTCATAACTGCATTATAACATGACAACCTTATCCACAAAAATGTTGCTTATGGCTTTACAACACAGTGTGATACCATAGGTGCATGAAACAAGTACATGCCCAAAAAATTCTACGAACAGGAGCTAACATTTTCCTTACCGGAGAACCCGGAGCCGGAAAAACACATACCATTAATGCGTATGTAAAATGGCTACGTGCCCATCGCATAGAGCCAGCAATCTGCGCCTCAACAGGTATCGCAGCAACACATATCGGCGGATCCACCATTCACTCGTGGGCTGGCATTGGTATTAGCGAATATCTTTCCCGACATGATCTTCACGCTATAGCAAAACGAGGAACAACGACCAAGCGAATCAAAAACAAAAAGGTTCTTATTATAGACGAAGTCTCAATGCTGTCTGGAGCTATTTTAGATAATGTAAACGCGATGTGTAAACTAGTAAAAAGTTCTGATGAGCCGTTCGGTGGCATGCAAGTGATTTGTGTTGGAGACTTTTTTCAACTACCTCCCGTCACACACGGAGAAGCAAAACGATTTGCCTTTGAATCTGCAGCATGGACAGAAGCGGAATTCACAACCTGCTACATCTCAGAACAATACAGACAAGATGACTCAGACTTTCTTTCACTCCTCTCTGCTATCCGCACAGGCACGCTCACATCTACACACAGAAACCTTCTCGAGCTCCGACAGATGAATGCAGCAGAAACACCAACTGACATTCCTCACCTTCACACACACAACAGAAACGTGGATCGCCACAACAACCGAAGACTCAAGGAACTTCCTGGATCATACAAAACATACTCGATGAGCACGAAAGGTTCCAAACAGAGAATCGAAGTACTGCAACGTGGATGTCTCTCCCCCGCAGAACTTCACCTTAAAAAAAATGCAACAGTCATGTTTACCAAAAACGACCCGACCGGAAAATATGCTAACGGAACACTCGGAACGATCCATGACTTCGATCTCAAATCACAATTACCCATTGTAAAATTACGAAACAATACAAAAATCACCGTAACTCCAGCGGAGTGGACCATTCAAGAAGATGGATCTATTAAAGCTCGAATCGCACAACTCCCCCTTCGACTCGCATGGGCAATCACCGTCCACAAAAGCCAAGGCATGAGCATGGACGAAGCAGTGATGGATTTATCACAAGTATTTGAATATGGACAAGGCTACGTAGCCCTATCCCGTATCCGCCGACTATCTGGCCTACATCTTTTAGGATACAACGAACAAACATTTAACATTCACCCCACCGTACTCGATCAGGACTCACTGTTCCGTGACGAATCTGAATACGCAGAAACACAAACAAAAAAAATTTCTGATGAAGATCAATCCATCACTCAAAACAAATTCATCATGTCCTGCGGTGGCACCATCGAGAAAATGTCAGAAAAAGAACAGGAGGAAAGAAAGTCAGCAAAAAAGAAATCGAATAAAACACCGACACGAATGATTACGTTCGATCTATGGAAACAAGGAAAAGACGTCGCTAAAATTGCCGAAGAAAGAAAACTCAAAATCACCACTGTCATGGGCCATATCGAAGAATTGTTCGTCGAAGACAAAATCTCACGCGATATTATCTTTGAACGCATGGTCTCACCAGAACTTAAAGAAGCTCTAACGGAAATTCAAAAAGCATTCACCGAACTAGACACCGAACTCCTCACCCCCATCAAAGTAAAACTCAAAGATAAATACTCGTTTAAAGATCTCCGCATCGCGCGACTATTGATGCAGGAATAAAAAAAGATGCTCAGTTGAGCAGCTTTTTTAGACTTAATTTTTACGTCCACCCGGACCACGATTGGTTCGTCCTTTCGTATGACCACCATGTTTCTTACGACCCGTATCACCACGAGTCCCACCTTTGGTACCCTTACGTGGGCCACGAGGCTTACTACCACGAGCACGCTTTGATAAACGACCAGTCATATGTGAAGGCCCTGTGTATCCACTGATAAAATTTGCTGGATCAGCACCATACTCCTGAGCACTTTTAACTACAGGCTTGGAATAATTTCTCGTATTTCGAGATCGATTTCCTGAGGTTTGCAATTGAACTCCACCATCACGACGACGTCCTTGAGAACGTCCACGTCCACCACCATGCCGTGATCGAGACTCAAACCTATCAGGTCCAGTCGTTCTCGGACGTTCAGCAGGCAACTTTGGAAGTGCCAAAACAGGCAACGTCTTTCGAATTAAACGCTCAATCTTTTTAACATCCGCTTTTTGCGAAGGCGCAACAAACGAAATCGCTTTTCCAGATCGTCCCGCACGACCCGTGCGTCCGATCCGATGTACATAATCCTCCAAACAATCGGGTAAATCAT
>CAZHXK010000045.1:0-10531 GCA_964536565.1 uncultured Gammaproteobacteria bacterium | reverse complement strand
CTTCAAAATAATAATGACCAGATACTTCACCCGCAAACACCGCACCCTCATCTTTCATCTGCTTCTTTATAAAGGAATGACCCACACGCGTCATATCACATGTACCACCATGCTTCTCAACCGTTTCGCACACAGATTTAGAACTTCGTAAATCGTACAAAATCCGCCCACCAGGATGATCCGCCAACAAAGAACGCGCGAGTAACGCAGTCGTAATATCACCACTAATCAAACCACCGCGTTCATCAACAAACCCCACACGATCCGCATCTCCATCATACGCAACACCAATATCCGCATGCGTTTTCAAAACCATATCCTGCACATCTTTCATGTTCTCTGGTTTAATCGGATTCGCTTCATGATTCGGAAACGTACCATCCAATTCAAAATACAGCGGCGTCATCACTGTCGGTAATTTTTTAAACAAATGAGGCGCAACATATCCACCCATCCCGTTCCCCGCATCAACAACCACACGCAACGACGCAATCTCATCAGCCGCAACCAACGAAAATATTTTCGAAACATAATCAGACATAGGTTCTTTCGTTTCAATAACAGGCGTTGCAGCAGCAACATCCCCCATCTCACCCACCAGCTTCTCAATCTCAGGCAAACCCGCATTCCCTCCAATCGGCGAACCATCTCCATGCATCATCTTCAAACCATTATACTCCGCCGGATTATGCGAGGCTGTAATCATAATCCCTGCATCATGATCCTCATAATTAATCGTCGCGAAATAAAAAAGCGGCGTTGAAACCAACCCCACATCAATAATAGTTGCACCAGCCGATGCAATCCCCTCACACAAAGCCGGAAACAGTACATCTCCAGAAGGACGCATATCGCGACCGACAGCAACCCGCTTCGCACCTGTATATTGCACAAACGCTGCGCCAATCTTTTTAACTATCTCTGGCGTAACTTCCTCTGGATACAACCCCCTAATATCGTATGCTCGAAAAATAGACATAATAACGCGTCATCCTCGCGCATGCGGGGATCCATTTACTAATAGACCTCAAGTGTATGAAATTGCGCAAACCAAAGCAAATAAAAAAGCCCGACCGAAGTCGAGCATAAACTGAGACGTCTTAACGCCTACGTATGGTCAGATGTACATTCCCACGACGCTTCACTGGACCGATAACAAGTATGTATCCACCTGAGAAAAAGAACATGATACCGAACACCCACAAAGAGTAGTCAATCAAACGGTTATTTGGGTAGATCGAAATGCCACCCGGGGCGGTAACCTCATCTCCGTTGTCACCGCGATCAATCAGCGTCTCACGAACCTTATCAAGAATCTGAGCCTCTTCAGATTCGCTCAACTCCCGATTTTTTGCCGCAGCAAGTTTCGCCTGTGTCTCCGTCAAATTCTTATACCAAAACCCAATGTCATCACTGGGTGTTTTGTACATAATAGACGTATAACCCTCGGTTAGTCCCTCTGCTGTCGCATAGTCGACCGCAATCGACAAACGCTCATGCGCGAGATCAAGCGTATTCGCATCTGCAGCTTGCTTGAGTTGCCCCTCACAATTCTGATCAAATGCAATACAAGCCATCACACGCACACCACTCAACAGAACCAGTCCAACCAGACTGATAGCCAAAAAAACTTTCTTCATATCTTCTCCCTATTTGTAGTAAAGAACTCACAGCAACCACCCAATATAACAGAGAAAGACAACTATGTCAACCCTTGCACCTGCCCACTCATCTGCTACAATAATAACGACAATTAATCAGCTTATAATCCATACATATGCCCGCACTATATATCATCATAGGTCTCGTTGTTTTGCTATTATTATGGCTTTGGGCAACATACAACAAACTGGTACGACTCAAACTGCGAGGAGATGAAGCATGGTCTGACATCGATGTACAACTCAAACGCCGATATGACCTCATTCCCAACCTCATGGAAGCTGTAAAGGGATACATGAAGCACGAGGCTGGAACGCTTGAAGCAGTCGTGAAAGCACGACAACAAGCTGTACAAACCCATGACACATCAGGAGCAGCACTCGCAGAAATGGCCGTTGCAGAAAACGCATTGGCTGGTGCATTAAAAAATCTATTCGCACTTTCAGAAAGTTACCCAGATTTGAAAGCATCACAGAACTTCATGCAGCTACAAGACGAAATTTCAGACACAGAAAACAAAATCCAAGCTGCTCGACGTTTCTACAACGGAAACGTACGCGACTTCAACACCGCAATCACCGTATTCCCTACCAACACCATCGCAGGTGCTTTCAACTTCAAAGCATTTGAATTCTTCGAAGCAAGCGCAGAAGAAAAGAAGAACGTAGAAGTAAAATTTTAATCTCCGCGAAAAGCGGCATGAAAAAACTATTCAACCAACCACACCAAAAAGACTTCCGACGCACACTCAGAAAAAACATGCCACCAGCAGAAGTAATCCTCTGGAATAAATTACGAAAAAGGCAATTCCAAAATCTCAAATTTAGACGTCAGTACGGCGTAGGACCATACGTATTGGATTTCTATTGTGCTCAATTAAAACTAGCAATAGAGCTTGATGGTGAATCTCATTACACAAAAGGAGAACAAGCTCGAGATACAAAACGTGATGATTTTTTAAAAGACAATGGTATTACAGTTCTAAGAATTTTAAACACTGAAGTATTACACAATATTGAAGGAACTTTAGTTTTTATCCAAAATAACCTCCCCTAACCCCTCCTTGAAAAGGAGGGGAATACCTTCCTGATAAACACAACCCTAAGCGAACTCCTCCCCCTTTCAGGGGGGCCGGGTGGGGGTATATTACACATATGTACTCACAGATTGATTCAAACAAACAAAAAACGTGGATACTTATGTTTGTATTCACGTTATTCGTTATCGGACTCGGATACGTGTTCGGCGCATACATGGGCGATCCTATCGCTGGTCTAGCAATGGCCACTATCGTGGTACTTGTTATGACGCTCTTCTCTTTTTTTCAAGGAGATAAAGTTGCACTCGCAACAGCCGGCGCAAAACCAATCGGCGTACACGATAATCCATACGTATATCGCATGGTCGAAAACCTCGCGATCACCGCAGGATTACCCATGCCAAAGGTATACATTATCCCTGATCCAGCCATTAATGCCTTTGCTACAGGCCGAGATCCCGAACATGCATCTGTAGCAGTCACAACCGGAGCAATCGACGCACTAGAAAACGAAGAACTCGAAGGTGTCATGGCGCATGAATTATCACATGTTAAAAATTACGATATCCGCATCATGACTGTTGTGATCGTACTTGTTGGATTAGTCGCACTACTATCTGACATCATGTTGCGCATGCATTTATTTGGATCTCGCAGCCGCGACAACAAAGCAGGAGGATGGATTATCATTGTTGGATTAGTTCTTGCAATCCTCTCCCCCCTCATTGCAAACCTCATCAAACTCGCCGTTTCTCGCAAACGCGAATATCTCGCTGACGCATCCGGATCGCTCCTCACTCGATATCCAGAAGGACTTGCGCGCGCACTCGAAAAAATTGGAAAACAAAACAAACCAATGGAACGTGCAAACAATGCGACCGCCCACCTCTTCCTCTCAAGTCCATTCGGAAATAAAGACAAAGGTCTGGTACGCTTATTCCAAACACATCCTCCGATCGCCGATCGCATCGCGCAACTGCGTAAGATGTAACAGAGAATGTACCGCACCCGAGTTACTCCACAAGCAACGAACAACTAAACATGCTATAATGTAGGACTAATATCCTGCATTTTATTTTCTATGGACAACGAAATCCTCGACAAGTTTACAACGCACTTACGAAACGTCTTAGCTCGTGCATATGCACTAGCCGTTGAAGCACATGCGGTCAAAATCAGACCCATCCACCTACTCCTCGCGTTGTCTCTTGAAAAAGGTTCCATCGGCGCAGACTTACTCCAGAAAATTCATTTCGATGCAGGACGCATTCGAGCCATCCTCGCTAAAGACCGCGCAAAGAAAAAAGCCACACAAGGCTCAATGCCAAACCTGAACAACAACACCAAGAAAATTATTGAAAAGGCTGTGTTAATCGCATCCATTCACGAGCACACATACGTCGGCACCGAACATCTCCTCTCTGGCATCCTCCAAGTATCCGACGCTGAAATTAAAAAACTATTCGAGCAATCAAAACTCAACTCAACCGAGCTTGAGGATTTCTTAAATGCAATTTTCATGTCGACGTCAAAATTCCCCGACATGACTGACGCAGTCGATTACGTTGAAGGTTCTGGCATGAACGAACCATCCCCTTTTGAAAGTATGAATTCGCAGCAAGGCATGGGTGGTGGCATGCAACAACAGCAGCAACCAATGGTCATCGACCAAGGTAAGAACCCTGAAAGCACAACTCCAGCACTCGACTTCTTCTGCACAGACCTCACCGGAGTCGAAGCACAAAAGAATATCGACCCGATGATTGGTCGCGACAAAGAAGTTGAGAGAATGGTTCAAATTCTTTCACGTCGCTCCAAAAATAATCCCCTGCTCTTAGGAGATCCCGGGGTTGGTAAAACTGCCATCGTTGAAGGACTCGCGAAAAAAATCATGGCGAAAGATGTTCCAGATGCATTACTCGGAAAAAGAATCCTGTCTCTGGATCTCGGACTTGTTGTTGCTGGAACCATGTATCGAGGAGAATTCGAAGCCCGCATCAAACAAATCGTCGACGAAATTTCAAACAACAAAGACATCATCCTCTTCATCGATGAAATCCACACCATAATCGGTGCAGGATCTTCAAACGGATCAATGGACGCAGCGAACATGCTCAAACCAGCGCTCGCTCGTGGTGTATTCAAATGTATCGGAGCAACTACAGAAAACGAATACAAGAAACACATCGAATCTGACTCTGCATTAGAACGACGCCTACAACCAATTCACGTCTACGAACCAGACCAGGAAACAACAGTCGCCATCCTCAAAGGAATCAAAGACAAATACGAATTTTTCCACAAAGTCATTATTGAAGATGCAGCAATCGAAGAAACTGTAGAGCTTGCACAACGATATATTCCAGAACGATTCTTCCCAGACAAAGCAATCGACGTGCTGGATGAAGCAGCAGCAATCGTTGGCATGCACACACGCAAAACTGCAGAAAAACGACAGTTCATGGACACCGAAGAGCAGCTCAGTGGAATTGAAAACAAAAAAGCTGATGCACTACAAAGTGGTGATTTCAAAAAAGCTCTCGGACTCAAACAACGAGAAGCAAAACTGAAAAACAAAAAGTACGCACTACGTCGTCGCATGAAGAAACACGAAAAAGTGAGCCACGGTTCAGTTACGACAAACGATATTCGACGTGTCGTCGCGCAAATGACCGGAGTTCCACTTGATCAACTCCAAGACACAGATCGATCAAAGCTTGCAGAACTCGACGCTATCATCAAAAAACGCGTTATCGGGCAAGATCATGTTGTTGAGCAAGTAGCACAAAGCATTCGCCGCGCACGACTCGGACTCTCCCACCCCAACCGACCGCTCGCCAGCTTCTTATTTGTCGGTCCATCGGGTGTCGGAAAGACTGAAATGGCGAAAACTATTGCAGAACACGTATTCGGTGGCCAAGCATACGTGCGCGTCGACATGTCTGAATTCCGAGAAAACTTCAACATGTCAAAATTGATTGGTGCGCCAGCTGGATACGTCGGATACAAAGAAGAAAACAGGTTAACTGATCAAGTAAAACGAAGACCACACTCACTCGTACTATTTGATGAGATTGATAAGGCACACCCAGATGTTCTTAATTTGTTATTACAATTGCTTGAAGATGGCCATGTCACTGACGCCGGCGGAAAACAAATCAACTTTAAAAACACCATTATCGTCATGACTGCAGCTGCAGATCCACGAAGCTACACAGGCGAAGGAGTCATGGGATTTGGCTCTGAGGGTGAAGGTGAAGATGCTGCGCTCATGCAAGCAGCAGCTGTTAAAAATAACATCAAAGAGCGATTCAAAGATGAACTCTTAAATCGTATCGATAAAATCGCTGTATTCCGTCCACTCGGTCGCGAACACCTCGAGCAAATCATCGACAAAGAACTAAGAGAAGTACAATCTCGCATAGCAAAAATGGGATTTGAAGTTTCAATTGGAGACAAAATTCGTGATCGTCTCATCTCAAACTCACATGTTCCCGACCAAGGAGCACGCATGGTTCGAAAAATTATTTCTGAACTCATCGAAGATCCACTATCAAATTTCTTAGTTGATGAAGACCCAGAACAAGGAACAGCAGTTTCCATGAAACTAAAAGGCTCAGATGTTGAAGTAAAAAAGAAACGAAGAAAAGCAGTGAGATCCTAAATAAAAAAAGCGACGCATGTTGCGCCGCTACTCACAGACCTCAATGATATTTTCTGTATTTCTAGCAAAACCTACCACCAAAACCTATGATCAACCTCAGTAATACTGAAGCGCTCGAAATATAACACACGCTCACATTATTGTCAAGGTACCCCACATATGGATGAATTAGAGAATAAAATCTCAAAACAACTCGATCGCCTTCATTACCTGATGGAGGAGAAAAGAAACCCGCAATTCATCAAAATCGAATACAAACGATTCGTAGCGCTCGTGACCGAAAAATATGTATTACTTCGGAACGATCTTCAGGATTCCAAAGGACGGATGTCTGCAGAAGAATACGAAACGAAAAAAAATACACTCGAACAAGCATACAAAGAAGACGTCGTTTCTATTGCAGTTGCGATAGATGAGGAGTTAGCAAAATCTTAGTGTGTCATCCTGGAGCGAGGCACGAGCAATAGGATCCAGAACCAATCGCTGGATTCTATCGCCTGCGGCTCCAGAATAACAGTCATAAAAACTTCGTATTGGAGTCCGCCATTCCTCTATGGCCGGAGAGACCACACCCGATAACTCGGGACAAATAACATCAATGTTGAAAAAAAGCCTCGGCGCGCTGACTTCACAGGTCACCGGCGGGACTATTTCTGATAGCGATGTTGCAAAAATTGCAGATGACATTAAGACGAGCATCTCAGCTGGAGTAATGAAATCAGCCACTCAGACCCCCAAACAAGAAACCCCACAACCAAACGAACAGTCCTTCAAAAAAGTGGCGATGAAAAAGAATACACCCAACACCACCTCATCAACATCAAGCACTGCACCACCTCAAATCACCCCTCAAGACACAGCCCAAGCAACACAACAGTACCAACAGGCACCAGGAGCAAACATGCAACAAAAGATACAATCAATGAAAGCCGCATCATCGCACAAAATACAAGCCGCTTCACGTACCATCACACCTCAAAAACAACAACCAAAAAAACTCGTAAACAAAGAAACACTCCGCACCGCGACACAACCAGCACCTGGCCTCAGCCGTATTCAAACTGCAGGTTTTACCGAAGAAAACCGCACAAAAAAACTTGGGCAAGAACAAGCACAGTCACGCATGTACGGAACCGGATCAATCGACGAGCAGATCGATGAAGATGCAGAAGAAGAGGAAGAGATGGCTGAGGCAGATCAACTCTCACAAATGACTCAAGCAAAAAAACATCTCGCGGATTTTAAAAAGAAATTGAGTCAAAAGAACGCGAGCATGAAATTGAAGCGAAAAGCGGCGATGATATCATTTCCATTTTCACTTGGCATGATATCCGGCGGAGTTGTATTACTTTTTTACTTAATCACTATCCCCATCGCACTTTTCATTATGCTTTTTGGTGCAACAGGCGCGTTTGTCAGCTTT
Source organism: uncultured Gammaproteobacteria bacterium (assembly GCA_964536565.1). Taxonomy (GTDB): domain Bacteria; phylum Patescibacteriota; class Patescibacteriia; order Magasanikbacterales. Next base: position 2,743 of record CAZHXK010000045.1, on the reverse strand, counting down.
GGCATCTTAAAACTCAACCATGCCAAAAAAGCACGAGCAGATGTAAAAATTCCAAAGACACTTCGCTCAAAACAAGCACAGAGATGGTACAAACTAAACGCAAACAAGTTCGCTCTCGCACACAACTCATCACTCGACAAAGACATTCTCACTGAAAAAGGCGTACGAATGCTGTCGCACGCAGCATTTCAACAACTGGGGGTGTTTTTTGGAGCTGCGCTTGGTATAATAATAATGGTTGTCTTATTTATGGCAATGGTATGCTCGATCCCCGGAGTCGGTAAAATTATTTGTTAATATGGATAAAAAAAGAATACTACTAGCAGCCATATTCATTACCACATCAATCGCCATCGGAGCGACATTATATTTCTTTTTCTTTAAACCTCTCATAGGCACGCCAACAGAAGAAGATATATTCATCGAAGTTCCGAGTCAATTACCCACCTCAGGTGAAGCTACGGAATTTACTACCACCGACGAACTTTCCGAATTTCTACCAGACGCCGAATCGATTGACTCACCTACTGGAGCAGCCATTGCCCAAGGTGGAATTACCACCCAAACAGTTGTCACAAATAACAAAAATATAGGCCTCACCGCTTCCGCCGACGGAAACGGCATCGCACTCTACGACTCTGAAGCCGGCAAATTCTACACAATCGACAACCAAGGAAACCAGAAACTACTTTCAAACGAAACTTTTTTTAATGTCGAATCAATCGCATGGTCACCAAACCAAGAAAAGGCGGTCATTGAATACCCAGACGGCTTCAATGTTGTCTATGATTTTGAAACTGATACACAAATCACACTCCCCCAACATTGGGAGAAATTTCAATTTTCAAAAAATGGAACAAAGATATCCGCTATTGCAGAGGGAATTCACCGTTCACAAAACTGGTTATTAACCGTAAACCCAGACGGATCCCAAGCACGTGGCATCGAACCACTTGGTGACAATGCCAATAAAGTCATCCCCTCATGGAACCCCAACAGCAACATAGTAGCATTCTCGAAAACAGGAGAACCAGTCGGAGGAGAAGCAAACGAAATTTATCTCATTGGACGAAACAACGAAAACTACAAATCTCTTATCGTTGATGGATACGGCTTTCAACCAAAATGGTCAGACGAAGGATCATCCCTTCTCTACTCGACACACTCTTCACTCAACGACTACAAACCACTCATATGGGTAGTCGATGCGAACGGTACAGATGTTGGTGGAAATCGTCGTGAACTAGGACTAACCACATGGGCTGAAAAATGCACTTTCGAAGCCAAGACATCGATCATCTGTGCTGTCCCAAATAACCTCGAGCGTGGAGCAGGATTCGCTCCAGAAGTCGCAGACAACGTCGCCGACACGTTCTACAAAGTAGATATCAACACAGGCCTCAAAACACAACTCGCTGTTCCCGAAGCACCAGTTAACGCACAAAGTCTCAGTATTACAACTGACGGACAATTTCTCTATTACCAAAATACATTTAGCGGTTCAATTGAAAAAATAAAACTAAAATAACATCACTCCATACATAAGTGATGTTACGCTCGAGAAATAACCATCTAGACACGTCCCCCTAAGCCATCTCAACTACCACAATCACCATGCACAGAAGAACATTCAGAACTCTGGCGTCATTCACCATTGCGCTTGCAGGACTATTTTTAGGTCCACAAACAACCCAAGCAGCTGGCTTATGCCACTGTTTTATATACGAAAACGAAGTCTCTATTCTGGGAAGCTGCTCACCGCAACCCGATGAAGCAACGTGTCGCACACAAGAAACATCCAATAAAACAGGCTGCTTCTTCGCAGAAAATCAAACGGGTCAATGCGACGCAAGCGAAAATGAATCCTTTGGTGACGAAAACGGAGTATGCACATGCACAGCCGCACTCAAAAGCGACTTCATAAGCAACGATCAATCACCAAAAGGATGCGCCGCCGTCCAAAACCAAAAAAAGACAGAATCTACAGCATGGTCATGCTCTTGGGAAAAAAAAGCTGCTGCATCAAGTACCGCCTCACCCGCAAGCACTGAAGAGCCGCTCACCAAACAACCACCTCCTGCACTAAATATCCCAATCCCTGGGCTCACCTTCACTGACACCTTCAGCGAGGATAAGAACAAAACAATCAACGTACCCTGGATCGCGCAATACACAGGAGCGATGTACAAATTCCTTATAGGTGTCGGTATTATTATCGCAGTCATCACCATGATGGTCGGTGGCATTCAGTGGATGACTGCAGGTGGATCAGGACGCGTCAGCCAAGCTAAAGAGAAACTGCAGCGAGCAACCATGGGACTTGTCATGCTCCTCGGATCATATCTCATTCTGTATACGATCAATCCAGACATTCTTTCACTACAAGTACTCACCATAGGACAAGTGCCTCGTGATCCGTATAAAACGGTCCTGAGCTCCGAAGAATACAAAGCACTCACAGGACAATCATTACCAAAGATGACCAATGTAAAAAAGTCTGAAATATTAAAGCAATTTGGTGATGCAGCAGATAAGGCTGGACTTCCGCGCTGCCTTGCTGAAACACTAGGCAAATTTGAATCAGGTGGAAATCCTGCCGTAATAGGACACGATGAAAATTTTCCACGCGCAACTCGAACAATTTCTGCACGCATCAGATTCTTACATAGCGGTGTTAAAAAATCAGGCACTCCATTCAAAAAAATTGCAGACAGCTGGGCAATAGCTAAACAAAAATTAAAAG
>CAZHXK010000044.1:0-10630 GCA_964536565.1 uncultured Gammaproteobacteria bacterium | reverse complement strand
GATCATGCTTTTGGCAGTTGCCAACAAAGCAAGCGATCTTCCAACGCAAATCACTCGACTAGTTCGATCACTACTCAGAGCCCGATCAAACAGAAAGAACGCCGAGGATGCAATCGAAGGACTCGATGATGAACTCGAGCAAAAAGCAACGGCTGCAAAACACGCCCTCAGAACACTCGAAGTACACATTCACGAAACACTAGCCATTCTTGTTCGAAGTATTGCGCGTGTGACCAGCGCAGAAGCCCCGAAAGACGAAAGTGCAGAAACGTACCCACCTCTATCTAGCGTGTTCACACGATCACACCTGGAAAAAATCCCCCAGGCCTATCGATCAATGCATGAGGATCAAATTCTACACGCATAACACAAGACCCCAACGGCCTAAGTGGCGCGTTGGGGATTTTTTTATAGACGCTTATACAAAACCTTAAATATCGCTCGCTGCACATCCGCCAAATTCTGATCACGAATAATATATGCTTTCAACTTTTCAAAATTAACGTACGCAACCTTATCCTCATATATCAAAATGTTCACCCCGTGTTCAAATACATCCTCTGAGGAGGGAATAAACTTGGACGCGCAATCCATCCGCTTCTGATACGAACTAATCGCCAACCTCTCACTACAAATCACAAACTGCTGAACTTTTTTCTTATCCCGCAACTCTCTATACTTCGATGGCATGTACGACTCAATCTTCATGTCTGGATCTCGTGAACTAAATCGATAAAAAATACCATTGTGAGGCGTATCAATTAATAACCATTCCAACACAAGTTTAATATTCTCCACACCCTCCAAGATAGTCGTTCCTGTAGTAAGCGCTTTTCTATTAACCGGAAACGCTTCAAGTGCATGATCAACAGCAACATCCACCCCCTTAATAAATGCATGTAACTTAGCCCCTCCTGTCTTCACATACACCGTTCGCTTTCCACGAACACCCTTCTCAATCAAACCTTTCTCTTCTAACCGCTTCAAAGACGCATAAATAGCCGGACGATGCATATCCGTCGCTCGGGAAATCTCCATCACAACCATCCCCTCGTCATCGAGAGATTCATAGATAAGTCCATCCACGTGCTTTAAACCTGCGCGTGCAAATAATTCTGGAATGTTGAGTTTGTTCATATATAAAGTTTAACAAAAAAATGCCCCCACGCACATACGTGAGGGCTCGCGAGGGTCTATCGCGTACTAGTGTTTTGGACACAAATTTTCAGATTCAGAGATAGATTCTTCAAGAAATTTTTGAGGCCTAGCCTGAGCTACGTCGATAAAATTTTTGGAGAATCTAGCCTGAAGATGGAAATTTTGACGAAACAATAGTGCATAATAGATCCCTCATGCAGCAGCAGCGAGTCGAGGACGAATACGAGGATCAGTGTCACGTGCGACCATGTCCCATTCGTAATCGAAGAGCGGGTTGTGCGTGTTTCCGAATCGATCGAAATCTCGCGTCTCCCAAGACATCCGCAGCCACGTCCGAAACACTGGTCGAGTCGTCACATCACCACGATGGACACAGTACGCATCCATCAGAATCAGTTCGAAGTCCTCAGCGCGGAACGTACGCGGCTGTTGCGCCTGCCCCACCACATACTCGAACTCCGCATAGATATCGTCGAACGCAGGATCGATGTGACCCAGAGGAAATGCCATCGGATAGAACACCGTCGGCAAGACATCAGTCAGCAGATAGCTGTGATTCACCGGGTGCTTGGTTTCCCAACGCGGCCCTTGAAAACCATCAACATGGAAGGGATTCTCACGCATACGCTCGCCAGGCTCAAGCTGTGCCTGATGAACCGAGAGGTACGCTGTGTACTTATCGTAATCTGGATTCAACTGACGCTCAGCATCGATGATCCGCTGAATCGCCGGAGCGAAGCTCGCCAGCGCAGCAGGAACACGAACGTCCGTACCAGCAAACTTCACTGGCATATCAAGCACATGTGAGCACCACGTCAGAAGTGGCTTGGTGAACGCACGCTGCACATCTGCATCAACCACACCCAAGCGAAATCGGCTTCCGCGCGACCGCGTGTTTATCGATGTCCCACGGCGTGTTCATATCCGCAATAACCAGCTCATTCGCATCCACGAGGACACGAGCTTCACCAGGCTGCAAACTCAGAGCACCTTCAATTGGAAACATCGGAACCAACAACTGCAAATCGTTGTGCACCAGCACATCCGACACCGCTGGAAACTCGCCATTGATCTCAAAAGCCTTGTCCTGATTCGGGAAACCGTTATAGTCGTGCTGCATATTCTTTCCTCTCTTCGTGAGTCGTTGAACGATCTGGTGATACTATATCCGGGTTTTCCACAACCGTCAGAACTATAAAAAAAGTGTACTAATACTTTTACGCTTTTTGCTAAAACCAGTACACTTTAAAGCATTGTGATATAAATACATCAGATCATTAATAAAGGATCTTGCTATGAACAGCTATAAAACATTCGCCATCACCCTGCTGCGCAACTCAGATAAAAATGCTGAAGTGCAAAACAATACGAAAAAACAGCTAGAGGAAGGTGGACTTACAGAAACAAACCTAGAAGAAGCAGATCTGGTTATCGTCATTGGAGGCGACGGCGCACTTCTCAAAACATTGCGTGAGGCGAAACCGAATCAACACATACTCGCCCTTCACACAGGCAATGCAGGTTTTCTCACCACAGCACACGATGAAAACTTATTTAGAGATACCATCAGCGCCGTACTCGACAGCGCACTACAAACCATGTTGATACCGACCGTCACCGCAACTCACACGAGCGGCGACAAAACATCCTCCTTCACGCTCATCAATGACGCCGCAATCGAATGCACCATGACATGGCTCAACATGAGCATTGATTCAAACAAAACTCACATCAAGGATGTTCGTGGTTCAGGTGTCACCATTGCGACACCCACAGGATCCACAACTCCCATGGGGCATTTCTTCCAAAGCCCAATTATCGACCCATCACTTCGCGTGTGGTACATAAAAGGAACCAACGACATGATGGCTCCTCGAACTGGCTTAGTTCTCAACGGCGAACGATCCATCACCAGCACACTGAACAGTATCGACCATACCGCAGGAAATGATCCGACACACCATCACACACCGAAATTATTCATAGACGGTCTCCATGCCACAGACCTTCAAGAAGGCGATGTCATCACACTCACCTATAACTCAAACCCAATTTCACTCCTACGCACACCAGACGACACACACTGGCATCGCATCCGAAATATGATTTCATAAACAGATGATGAGGTCATGCAGCACATGACGTTCGAACTGGAATTGTGATAAATACCAGAGAAAAAGCAAATACATACACTTAGGGGTTAACAATGCTAGGCAAAAATGATAAATTCATTTCGCACTAAGAAACATTATAGTGACGCTCCGTGGGGATAGATATCCAAACAAACCACAATGGAGCACCTGTCATGAAGCAATCTCACCGTATCTATCTTCGTGCAAACGACGTTCATTCTCGCCGAGCTAGTCATGCATTTCTGCATCCCAGCGCAGCACCTCAACCAGAAGATCGATGGATCGACGTGATCGAGACTACACCCGGCAACTTCGTTGTCGTGGATGACAATCTCACCATGAAAAATGCGTCAGCAGTTACAAACGAGACACACCTCGGATTCCTCTCGTGGGATGACGATGTGACTCGCGCCGGTCTTGGTACCGACGTGTTGTACGACGAGGAATGGGAGTGTCTTCGGATCGCAACCAGACTCGCCTACAGGGGCGTCTCCATGACACCCTACTGTTTCACGCTCACGCCCTTTCATACTCAATCGCGCCGCCTCGAACTTCTGCACAAAGCACTGTCTCGGGTATCAGTCACTGCGTACTATCCCGGTGATATGTAGCGTCACCCCGCACTTCGGTGCGGGTCTTTTTTATTCCAAACGAAAAACCCACCAAAAGGTGAGTTCTTCGCTGGGCACCCCGCAAGGGGGTATAAACTCTGGGCATGGAGTGCTTTGCACATTTTCAATGTCGCCCACTAAATCAAACTAGTTACACCAACAATCCAAACCCTAAGCGCGCTTTAACCGCAATGAATTCAACAGCACACTCACCGAAGAAAACGCCATCGCACCAGCTGCAAACATCGGGTTCAAGAATCCTAATGCCGCGAGAGGAATTCCAACCGTGTTATAAATGAACGCCCAAAACAAATTCTGCTTAATCGTTCGAAACGTTCTTCGAGACAACTTAATCGCCTCAGGAATTTTCTCAGGATCACCCCCAACTAATACAATCTGCCCCGACTCAATCGCAATATCCGTACCTGTTCCCATCGCAATCCCCAAGTCTGCTTGCGTAAGAGCTGGTGCATCATTAATACCATCACCAACAAATGCGACACGATTACCCTTCTTCTGTTCATCCTTCACAATCCTCAACTTATCATCTGGATACACCTCAGCCACAACCATATCAATACCAACTTGCTTTGCTATCGCATCAGCAGTTTTCTGATTATCACCCGTCACCATAGCAGTTTTGATGCCCATAGCATGCAACCGTGTAATCGTAGCCTTAGATTGCTTTTTAACTTCATCTGCAATCGCAATAACACCCACGCACACCCCATCAACAGAAACAAACACAACTGTCTTTGCCTCACCCTGTAATTGCACAGCCGACGAAATCAATGCCTCAGGTACAGAAGCGATCTCTCCAATATAAGATTCTCGTCCCACACGAATCTCAACCCCATCAACCTTACCCACAATACCTTTACCCGTCACCGACGAAAACCCAGAAACTTTCCGCACATCCGCACCAACCTCTTTCGCACGAGTAATAATAGATTGAGCTAACGGATGTTCTGAAGAAGACTCAACCGATGCCGCAAATGACAACAAACCCTCTTCTTTGATGCCCTCAGCAATAATATCGGTTACCACAGGTTTGCCCTGCGTAATCGTCCCTGTCTTATCCAGCATAATCAAATCAATCCGTTCACCACGCTCCAGTGCCTCACCAGACTTAATAAACACACCATATTCAGCAGCACGGCCAGTCCCAACCAAAATCGCCGTCGGAGTCGCCAAACCAAGCGCACAGGGACACGCAATAACAAGCACCGCAACAGCCGCGATAAGTGCAGTCTCCGCAGAGCCGGTTACAAACATCCACCCCACAAACGTCACTATCGCAATCACAAATACAACAGGAACAAACACACCAGAAATCTTATCCGCCAACTTTTGCATAGGCGCCTTTTGCTGCTGCGCATCCTCAACCAATTTCACAATGCGAGCCAAAGTAGTATCCCCTCCAACCGCAGAAATCTCAACATCAATTGACCCCTTCTGATTGAGTGTCGCACCAAACACCTCACTCTGTACTTCTTTCTTTATGGGTAAGCTTTCCCCCGTCAGCATCGATTCATCAACATTCGAAGATCCATGCACCACAACACCATCCAACGGAATTTTCTCACCAGGCAACACACGTACCACATCACCAACCTTCAGTTTCTCAACTGCAATATCTTTCAAAGAGCCATCCTTTATCACCACATGCGCGCTCTTTGCACCCAAAGCCAGCAACTTCGAAATCGCCTCACTTGCTCGCCCCTTACTTATCTCTTCCATTCGTCGTCCAATCAGAATCAACGTCACAATCACCGCGGCCGTTTCAAAATACACATGTCCTCCACCAAACATAGACCACCAACTAAACAACAACGCCGCCAATGTTCCCATCGAAATCAACGAATCCATATTGGCCCGAAGTTTCTTCAACTGCTTAGACGCAACAACATGAAAATCAATTCCAGGACCAAACACCACCAACGTCGTCAGCACCGCCTGAACTAGTGCGGACGCCGAAATCCCAGCAACCACACCAAACTCAATTCCGAACATCGCCAAAACAAACACAGGAATAGTCAGAATAACAGAGAGAATGATCTTCTTCTTCAAACCAGAGGTGGCGGAATGTTCATGTGCATGACCTCCCCCCATCTCCTTCACACGGTATCCCTCAGCGACAACCACATCGTAAAATGCCTTTGGATCATCCACCTTCGATTCAACACGAGCCTGAGCCAAAGCATAATTAACCTGCGCCTCAGACACATCATCTCGCTCATTCAGCGCCCCTTCAATCCGCACCGCACAGGAAGCGCAATGCATCCCTTCAATTGTAAATGTATGTGTAGCCATAATTAAGAGTTAATTTCAGAAGTGATGTTATGTAGATTTATGTGATATTTTTCTTTCAAATTACGCATAAGTGAGGAGGTGATGTAGACACATCATCGACGAGCTTTAAGAAATTTTAAAGGAAAAAAGCGCGTGAAGATGCATGGCATTCACTTCTGAAATTAACTCTGGGTTACTATCATAGTGCCACGAATCATTCCCATAGAACAGCTAAACGTAAATCGTCCCGCGCGTTGCGGCGTAAACCGAACGGTATTAATTCCAGAACGAATATACGTATTAATACCAAGCCCTGGAGCAACCAGCGTGTTGGCACACCCCAAAAACTTTCCACCAAATATCGACCACTCCACAGGAACACCTTTTTGCACACGCAACACATCTGGCGCATACGTAAATGAATCGGTCACTTCCATCTGAATATATTGCGTCCCTCCTGTAATAATAGCACCTTCTGCAGCCGAAGCATTTGCAAACACACTACCAGCACTATACCCCATGAGCGCAGCACCATTCACTACATTACTCATTCCCAATACCAGCACAATCACGCCCGCTATCTTTGTCACACGTGCCAATTTCTTCCCTGAGGAAATAGTAGTCAACGAACTAATTCCAAGCAGTGCTGGCAACACCCCCAAGACAGTGGCTTGTCGCTTTCAATTTCCAGCGCACCATTCTTCTGAGAAACAGACACACACGAAACACCATCAATCTTCTTGAGCTGACGCTCAATAATCACCTCACAGCTCTGACACGTCATGCCAGATATATAGAATTTTTGAGACATAAAAAAGAGAATAAATTAACAAATACAAACGATCTGCAATCTATTCTCTTTTTTGAATGTTAAGTTGCGATTCTAGCCTGAGATCGGGCTCCAGCAACTCTATTGAAACATCATAATAGGAAAAATCAAAACCAACGTCCTCATACACAAAAAAACCGTCCATTACATCAGTTGGCGCAGCAACGTTTACATCACGATACACATCAAGATGATCTGAGGTTCGATCAATACAGTGCTGAACACACAACGCCGCAGCAACCGGAGACACACAAGCAACACAATCAACCATCATCTCATGCCCCGACATATCCATCCCATCAGAAACAGAAGCAATCACAGGATCAACAAAAATACCACTGAGTAACATAATACTCAGTAATCCCGCAACACATCGTTTCAAATAATTCTTCATGTATTCAATAGTACCATGCACTCTAAAATATTGTCTATCTCAAGATACATATGCTACACTAAATCTCTATGAAAATACGAAATACAAACGCTTGTGCTGCACTAGCAACAGGTATCGCAGGCCTATTACACGCCACCCTCGCATCACAAGCACACCAATCAATACCTCCCGAATGGATGTTCTTCATTGCAGCGGGTGTGGTACAAATCATTATAACCATTGCCATTCTCATCCACAGCAACAAAACCGCACATATCGCCGCAATCCTCGTGAATGGAGCCCTCACCATGTTCTGGCTTCTCACGAGAACACTTCCCGCACCATTTCTCGATGCCCCCGAACACATTGGTGCCTTAGATGCAGCAATCTCTATACTTCAAATCATCGCGATTATCGCCTCTCTCAATTGTCTGAAACTCAACAAAAAAACATCACTAAAACTAATAGTCGGTTCACTCATTCTCGGACTCTTCGGATACATCGGCGCAACAGTATCCGCAAACACCATGTTCTCAGATATTGAGATAACCGATCATCACGGAGAACCGATATCAGATACACACGCAGAACCAAGTGATGAACATGCAGATTCCGAAACACCTACCAATACAAACCTAGATAATCACGACAGCGCAGACGATCACGATGACACAGAAAAACCACACAACTAACAAAAAACACTCCAACTACGGAGTGTTTTTAATGCAAAAAAACTCACGTCATATATAAAGCACCAATCAAAACAACTAACCCAAGCACACGTCGAAACACATTCACTCCCTCAAAAATCTCCAACCACGCCCAAATGAATATCGCACCAAATGAGACATGTTCAAACAGACTCACCATATGAGGAGCACGTAGCAACTTCGATGCCACCAACGCTACAAACCACACCATTAGCGGAGCATTCGGAGTTTGCGCCACAACAATACGACCGCTTTTTGTTTTGAAGGGAGAGCGAATCATGCGCTATCTTTTCGATGCCCCACAGGACACACCTTGTCACCATGCGAACAAAACACACAACAATCCTCTCCTATCGCCTTAATCCGCTCCTTACAACCATCGCACACATAAAATGGAATACACGATCCTTCTGGAATATCTCCTTCTTGTTTATGCCCACATTGAGGGCACGTCAATGTTGATTTCATATAATATTGTTAGCTAAAGTAATGGTAAAATAGCATTGTCAAGCTCATCAAAACTCGTAATCACCTGATCTTTAAATTGAATAACCCCTTCACGATCAATCACATATGTAATTTCAAATCTATTCAATTGCAACACATCCATTATCTCAACACTATTACCAGCAGTAGCATAATGCCACGGAGTCACATAGTTTTTCTTAAACCGCTCAATATCTTCGCGCGATTCACGCGGGTCAATATCAATAGTGAGAAACACAACATCAGAATTTCGCAAACTATGATATACGCCAGCAAATTGCTGAGCCTCCATCACACACGTACTACACCACATTGCAGCAGACGTAATCACAACGACCTTACCCCTTAATTCAGATGCGGTTAGCACTACACCATCGGTCGTTGTTACAGAAAATGCAGGAACTGAATCACCGACACTAATGCCTACACCACCTTCGTACAACGATTGATCACCAAGACGCGAACCGACATAAACCGCCCCAACAACAACACCAACCACCACCAATCCCCACAATATAAATTTCATATTATTTCTTGTGCGTTAATGCAACATTGCACGACGAACAATCATTATTCACCCGACGTGCAGCAAAAAACAACGCGACAACAACTATCAACATCGCACCAAGAACAAAATATGTCTGATACTCTAAGATAAAAAATGTACTCCCAACACCAAGAAAACCAACCAGACCAATAATACATGAAGAACACGCAGCAGTAGCCAACAATCCAGCAAACAAAGCAGAATACACACTCACACCACCTTCACCCAAAGCCGCCAACGTTCTTTTTTTCTTGGTATTTCGATGAACATACACCTGCATCACCACCAACAACGCAGTCACCACAGACATCACAAAAAACAAAACATAATCTAATGGACGCAGCACAAAAAACTGAAGACTAAGACTATTCCCTGGCACAAGAAAAATAGGTATGAGTAGATAAGCCAAAAGAAATACCACCGTCACCGCTCCAAACAACATCCGATATGTACGTAATGACAAAACCTTACGAATTGCTTTAACCGATGATAATAAAATCATATGTTCTCATATTAAGCACTGAGTTGATTATGCAAAAAAGTTCGCATTGATTCATCCATAAATCGATAATACATGCTCGTTTGCTCGCGTCGTGATGTCACCATATTCTGATCACGTAAACGCCGCAACGAATGAGATACAACAGACACAGACACATCAAGCAACTCGGCAATCTCCGTAACTGTAAGCTCCTTGTGCGTACACAGCAACCAACAAATTTTCATGCGCGTTTCATCCCCCAAAAGACCAAAACGCCGCGCGCACATTTGTATCGCCCGTGTATCAGATAATTCTTTTATAAGCTTTTGCTTTTTTTTCTTCATACAGTAGTATTTGAACAAGTATTCGAATAGTAACACATCAAACCAAAAAAACAAAGAATGTTATACACAAACGAAAAACCCACCAAAAGGTGAGTTCTTCGCTGGGCCGTCTAGCGCATGACATTCGAACTAACATATCAATAAACATTAGGAAAAACGTGGATATTCATGAGTAAGGATTGACAAATGTCCTTTTTTACGTTATTATGCACCGTTCGATTCACGATCATTCACCAACAGGAGAGATCGATCATGTCAACACTAACACCAAAAGAATTCCAGTCCATCTACAGCAAAATAAAACATCTATACAAACTAACAACAAACTACTGAACAAAAACTCGATACCACATCCTGACAATACACCAATCACCGCAGCCTTACCAACCAAATACCAATCAAACCCTGTTCCACCAAAGAGCGCAAAGTAAGCAGCCAGAATAAGACCAAAAACTACACCTAGAGTCATACCACCCCAAGCAACCCCTCGCTTATTGTAAAATAAAACAAGGAAGAAGGCAGCAAGAATTGTTAGAAAAATCCAAAGATTCATATAGAATTAAATCCAATAATATCTATTCACCATAACTACACACCCCCACGGCAACATTAAAACCAGGTGATCCAGTTTTATTTGAATTCCACTCAGGTTCACCCTCAATCTTCT
>CAZHXK010000043.1:7497-10635 GCA_964536565.1 uncultured Gammaproteobacteria bacterium | reverse complement strand
TAACGGACTCCATCACAACAAACGTTTTTGGATCGATGTATGAAATATATGAACCATACAAACTTCCAGCGACTGCTGCCATTCCCGCTGCAATCACAAAAATCGCAAGTTTGAAAAATAATGTTCGATACCCAAAAACCTGCAGTGCAGTTTCATCTTCTCGGATTCCTTTGAGTGTACGACCGAATGAAGATTTTGAAATAAAGTTAGCTATCAGGTAAATAGCAACAAGGAAAAACAGGGTAAAGAAGAAATATTCCATATTCGAAAAAATGGCATGTCCAAACAACTCAGGCTTGCTAATGCCTGGGATACCGAGTGGGCCTCGCGTCAGCTCCTCCCAATTCAACATCACACCGAACACAATCACATTAAACCCAAGTGATGCGAGTGCATAATAATCGCCATCAAATTTCGAAAGTACTAATCCGATGAGAAAAGCAACGGCCATACTGACGACAACTCCTATCAGCATAGCCATAAAAAAATTCATTCCCTGTGTTCTCATTAAGATGGCGCTCGCATATGCTCCGATTCCGTAGAATGCCGCGTGTGTAACAGAAAGTAATCCGGTATATCCCATTACCAAATTCAAACTCACCGCCAGGATGGCGAATATTGCGGATAGAGTTGCAAGATGGAAGATATAATCCATACGTTTAGAGTCTGTCACACATTAACTGCTTTGCCAAAATTTTCATCTTCAGGCTAGATGATTCAAAAAATTTTTCAGCATAGCGCTGGCTAAACCTCAAAATTTGTTTGAAGCATCTATACTAAATCTAAAGAATTTGTGAACAAAACGTTCATGTCCGAAAGACTCTATTTTTTTATAATTCCTTCGGGTCGGAAAATCAAAAACAAGATAAGTAAGCCAAACGCAATCGCATCTTTCCACTCACCACTGATATGCCAGATACCGAAGTTCTCTACGAATGCGAGGAGGAATGCACCGAGTACGCCACCCCATAATCTACCAATACCTCCGATGATCGCCGCGATAATACCTTTCAGCAGCAATGGTAATCCCATGATCGGCTGAATGCCTGTATCAAACCCGACGAGTACACCAGCTAAGCCGGCTAGTGCAGAGCCGATGAAAAATACCTGCCCCATGATCTTTCGAGTGTCGATGCCCACAATCTTTGAAACCTCCTCATCGTCTGAAACGGCATTGATAGCTTTTCCAAACAAGGTTCGTGTAAGAAGCAGGTGTAATCCGATTGATGAAACAACCGCACTAAGAATAATCAGAACATGTATGGGGGTAATTGATCCTCCGGCAATACGGACATGTGAAAACGAAGTGAGGATGTCTGGAAGTCGTTGAAATTGACTAGTAAAAATAATAGCAATGATCGATTCTAGAGCAGTAAACACACCGAGTGATGCAACAAGCAAAACCATGTTGGATGCTTTGCGTGCGCGCATGGGAGCATAGATGAATCGATCAAGTATGTATCCGACACCACCAGCTGCAAAGATACCAATAAGAGCGCCGACAAACAGGTTCAATCCAAATTGCTCCGTGAGCCAGAATACAGTGTAGCCCGCAACGGTCGCCATCACACCGTGAGCTAAATTAAAAAACTTGGTTGCGCCAAAGGTTAAATTAAAACCAAGCGCAATCAAGGTATAAAGCGATCCAGCAATAATGCTATTGAGTGTCAGCTGAGCTACAAAATCCATGTGGGTATAGACGAATTAGTCTTGAACATTATCACGCGCAGCTGATTTCATCAAACAAAAAAGACCCTTTTACTCTGTCATCCTGAGCTTGTCGAAGGATCTCGCGGAAATTCCAGCGGGATCTTTCGACTAAAACGCTCAAGATGACACATAGTAATCAGGTCGATTTCGGTCCACGACAATTATTCGAGAAGCTTAACTTCTCCGTCTTCGATAACCTCTGCGCGATGACCAATAGTACGGTCTCCTTTTTCATCAAATGAAACGCTGCCCGAAGCACCATCGAATGAATCCATCTCTGAGAACCATTTTTGCAATGCTTCTCCGTTGTCTCCAACTTCTGTTAATGCTTTGGCTAAGAGATTTACAGCATCGTATTCAGCTTGAGCATAACTCTTGAAGGGAACTTCCTCTTCGTATGCGGCTTCGTATGCGGCTACAAACTTCTGATATATTTCGTTGCTTTCATCAACTCCAAATTCTGCAACGATCATCCCTTCGACTAACTCTGGTTGTTCTGCTGGTAAGTCTGATCCGGCGATGATATCAACACCGAGTAAGTTTGTTTCCCATTCAATATCGCCCATTTGCTTCAAGATTATCTCAGCAGCTGCTGGGGTCTGAACAGAAACCAACAATGCATCAGCATCTTCCTTTTCAAGTTTTGTGAGAACAGTTCTAAAATCCGATGTTTCTGGTGCGAACGTTTCGCGAACAACCTCACCACCAAGTTCAGTAAATGCTTCGTTGAATGCATTGTATACACCCAATGGATAGTCGAGTTGCTCCTGGATGACCGCAACCTTTCTCCATTCCTTTGTGTTGTACGCTACTTCAGCTAATACTTTCCCCTGTGATGCATCCGATGGGTAATCACGGAAGAAATAGTCGCCAGCATCAGTTAAGTCTGGGCTTGAAGATCCTTGTGAGAAAAGCAATACTTTATTCGCATTTGCGATGGGTGCTGCAGCTAAAGATTCTCCTGAGCAAAAACCTCCGAGAACAACCTGCACCTTATCGACATTCACGAGCTTCTGCATGGCACTTGCTGCATCCTTACCATTGCACTTACCATCTTCGTAGATGACTTCGAGCATGCGTCCGTTTATACCACCCGCTTCATTAATTTCTGTCACAGCTAGTGCGGTAACCTTTTGTCCGGGTTCCCCGTATGCTGCTGCATCTCCTGTGAGTGGGCCGATAAATCCTATACGGATCGGCTCTGGCTCTGTTTCTTCTGCTACCACCGGTTCGTCAACTGTGTCTGATGGTGCAAGTAATGCCCATCCCCCCCACAACACAATAACGGCAACGACTAAACCGATGATCCACTTAACACCTGTGCTCATATGCGTGTCGTTAGTTAATATGTATTTTTAAAAACAAATCCATGTCCGGGGCGGGAGCCGATGAGGGCTCGCCCGAAGCGCTTTAAGATCTATGGTTCAA
>CAZHXK010000043.1:0-7397 GCA_964536565.1 uncultured Gammaproteobacteria bacterium | reverse complement strand
AATAAAAGCTGCATGCAGTGACTCGTATGGTTAAATGAAACTACCCGGGGCGGGAGCCGATGAGGGCTCGCCCGAAGCGCTTTAAGATCTATGGTTCAAGTCCTGCAGTAGTAATAAAAGCTGCATGCAGTGACTCGTATGGTTAAATGAAACTACCCGGGGCGGGACTTGAACCCGCATGACCGAAGTCAAAAGATTTTAAGTCTTTCGTGTATACCGATTCCACCACCCGGGCACAAATCAGCTGCCATTGAGTATACTAGATTATGATAATTTGTCCAAAATTTAGCAAAATGAAAAGCGCACCGTAGTGCGCTCGTCTGCAAAGAGTTATTGATGTGGTACCGGAAAGGGGACTCGAACCCCCACGGCTATACAGCCAACGGATTTTAAGTCCGTTGTGTCTACCAATTCCACCATCCCGGCATCGTTTCTACTGTCAGCAAGCCGTCATGGTGAGCTGACGACACCACATATCGCGAGTAAACCAGATGAAGCCGATGAGGTATACCACAGCACCGAAGGCTGCCCCCCACAGACTAAACTGAAGCGCGATCTCGAGCGCGTAGAGACAGCTAGCTCCGAGAAGGAGAAGTGTCACTCCAGCGTCGTGGCTCATGTCTCTCATGAAGATGCGCGTGTCCAATACGAGTGCCGCGTTCGGTCGTTGTCGTGAGCCATACTGCATGGCAACGTGTGCTGCTAGAGTAACCGCATTGACCATTATCAGCATGGTCATGAGGAAACCCAGCCATCCGGAAATCAGAAAGTCGTTCAATGGTTTGTCCTTATGTGAAGGTTCAGTCGTCTCCTCTCAATCTCCTCAATACGAATGCATTGAGAGGATAGTTGAGAACAGGTTTATCTAGAAAACCTTATTAATGAACAACAGACACGCTATAGCACAAAAAACCCCATTTGTCAGTGGTATTTCGCCTAATTCTAAGGGAAAAAGGCGTTTTTCGCTCAATTGAGAACAGATATTTTGTAAGGGTATATACAACATTTTTGATCAAAAAAGACCTCGTTTATGAGGTCTATGATGAGAAGTTGGGGGTAGGGTGATAGTCTGTTCGCAAGTCCTTCTTATCCAATAATCTTCCACTTCTTTTTCCGTGCATATGCTTTGAGTGCATGGCTCGGATGCATAGCTACCGGATGACCAACTGTTTTGAGCATGTGATGATCTCCTGAGAAAGAATCTCCATAGGCATAACTTTTTTTCAAACTAATGCCGTGCTTTTTTGCATAGTGATGAAGAGCTCGAGCTTTCTCCTCTGCGTAATTCAATTTTTCTATTCTGCCATTATACGTTCCGCCTGAAACAAGTAGTTCGGTAGCGAAGAGTGCATCTGCCTTAATATGTGTGGAGAATAACTTGGCGAGAGGAGATGTCATCTCAGTAACAAGAACAATTGCGTGACCGCGCTCTCTGTGATTTTTGATCAAAGCCTCCATAACATCGTTCATCTGATGTTTTCCGTGTGCATCGAAAAACTCCTTACCCAAAGCCTGTACGTGTGAGGGTTTCATGTCACGTAATACGCGATGCGCTTTTTTCATAACCATTCGATGTGGCATGAGCTGCAGCGCCTCCATTAGCAACAACCATAAAACGTAGAAGCCGCGCCAACGCGGTATGACATTCTTCTTCATGAAGTATACGATGACATCTTTGGAAAAGACACCTTTATAGAGTGTGTTATCGATATCAATAAAGGCTGCAACTTCGGTAGGTTTCTTGTACGAAATATAATCTGGAATGTATCGATGGGGAAGAAGATCGACAAATGCATCCTCAATTTTTTTCTGCAGCTGCTTTACGTTAGCCTGGGAAGGTTGAGAAGTGGATTTCTTGGGATGGATGTATCCAGAAAAATGAATATGGAGTGTGCCTGGTCGCATGCGCGTATGATCAACGATCACATGCTCTACGCCAGTGACGCCAAATACTGCCAGCGGGCGTCCTGTTGAAAGTGCAACGCGCGCAGCTCCTGTGTGTACATAGTAGAGTTGCTTTGTTTGCTCTACGTGACCTTCGGGGAAAATCAGTACATGCCTTTCGTCTTTCAGTGCAGCTTTCATTGCTTCCACGGAGTCTTTTCGAGAGTAACTATCGGGAAATTTCATTTCCTCCTCGTCTGTTCGTGCGGTATGAATCGCGCCCATGTTGCTGAACACTCGACCAAATGGAAATGCAAAATAGCGTGCAGGCCCTGTAACAGGGATGACGTTTGGACCGTAGAGAGAGAAGTATGTAAACCCATCCATCATGGTCGGATGATTCGAAACAATGAGTGATGCATATTCAAGCTTTTCTGGGAGATGGTGAAGCTTGAGTGTGACGCCTGCGATACGGAGCATGAGTGCATTATGACCTCGTACACCACGCCGCCACAAATCTTGACGCTGTGATTTTTTTACAAACAGCTGGACGATGGAAAAATAGAGATAGTAGAGCGTGCTAATAAAAACAAACATCAGTCGAACGTACACACCAAAAAAAAGTTGAAAAATTCGAGAATTATGCATACTCAGACATTATACGTCTCGGCATTGACAAGGGTCAAATTCCTGACTAAGGTGTGGGCACGTATGTATCCACGAGATATTGCGAGATCCTTACAATGGAGGATAGGAACATGTCCCTTGTTCACAAAGATGTAAATCTCGAGCCAACCTGGGTCGTGATTTACGAGTACATGATGCGCAGAAAAACTCGACGTGAGTTGAAGGCACTTATTGATCGGTACCCGCGCATGCTGGCAGCTCGTTTGCGAGATATGTCACGCGTGCGAGAAGGTAAACGATTCCACAAATATCCTGACACGTGGGAGCCGCTGACGACTTGGAATACAATTGAGCGAGGTGTGATTGCACAGCTTGGTCATGGGTTCCATCTGCGAGAAGTTGGTAGGTATAGCAGGTTTGCAGCTTTCGGCTCGGACGCGTTCAAAGCTGGGTTTATCAATAACCCGATTGGACGATTCATAACGAGCCCGGCTGACGGATACAAGAACGTTCGCTTTGTTGCGAAGCGTTGTGTAACGAATAAAGAGATGGGGTTTGTTCAGACCGCGCGTGGGAAAGGATATATTGTTATGCGGCACAATCGTGCTGTTGCGGATCCATTTTTCGACTTCTGGTCGGTCTCTTCGTTTATTGTTGGTCATGGCGACTCAGTAAATCTATTCTGGCGACAGGATGTTGGCGAAGGTGCAGAGTCAACTGTTGTGGCGGTAAACGTATTCCGAGTATTGCAGCAGGAAGCACCTGATGCGCGCGTTCGCTTTATCGATCGCCAACTCATTATCGACGACGAAGTATATGGAGAGGTTGTCTACGTACGTTTGGATGAAAGTGGTTCAATCCTCGATACATCAAATATTGTTTCCTTGTCGGTTGCAGATAGTATTCCAGTTATCAAGATTACGAGAACATATGAAACTCCGTGTGGAGTGTGTAAAACGAACGATAGGGTTGATACTCATCCGCTACTGTCAGAGAATCAGTTATTTCAGGTGTCCGACGATGCTGAACATCAGATACCAAACTCCGCATTCAGGGTTGAGTGGAAAGCTCGCTGGGTTGATTATGTAAAGCCGTATACATCACAGTTTGTGGTAAAAAAGTTATTGCTTCATGCAGAGCAGGAAACACAGCTTACTGAGGTGCGTCACGAGCTAGACACGACGAAGCAGCAGCTCGATGCATTGAAGACGGTTGTGGCACGAATTCTGCCAAACGAGCATCTCGCGATGTTGTTTGCTGAAGGAAACCTTTCTCCGTTTACGCGAGATGCTGTCGTACTGCAGTTTGATATTGTAGGATGCACAGCGCTCATCGAGAAATATAAGTGGACCGATGCAGATCAGGCTCGTCATATTGGCAAGTTGGTAAGCGAATGTCTTCGTGCTGGCGTGAAGCGTGGCGGATGGGATTTTTCCATCAGTGGCGATGGCGGCATCATGGTGTTCTGCCCTACGTGGCCTACAAAGAAAAAGGAAAACCCTCTTGAGAGTATGACGCAAGCAGCGGTTGAGGCCATCAGGTCTGCGTATGAAATGCACGCGGCCGCGCACTCCTATGTCATGCAATTGAGAATCGGAATTCATGCGGGAGGTATCACCTGGCGACAAAATGGTGCGTTCCTCGATGACGACATCATTACACCTCGATTTGCTGCAAATGGAACAGCGTTGAATCTGGCGTCTCGGCTTGAGCAGTCGCTCAAGGAGCATGATCCGCCATTGTCGGGACACACGCGTGTATCCCAGCAAGTTATGGAGCTCATGCATACTCCTCTCATACTGAAGACTGCCCGCTTGGATAGTAACATGAAGTTGATGGGGTTTATGTATGATGGAGTTGTGCAGGTGAAAACAGATAGGATTGAATGTTGGTCTCGACGTGAGACTCCGGAAACATTGATAGATGAAGTTGATATTCTCGGAATGGAAGAGATCGAGGTGCTTGAATTACCAACTCGATGGAAGAGAAAAGACACATAATAACGACTGCCCTACGGGGTGGTTTTTTTGTTGAGTCTTGCGGTTACTGTCATATTTGATATACTTCTACGCGTTACAAATTGGCACCCGGGCGGGTGTCGTATAATGGTTATTATGCTACCTTGCCAAGGTAGCGAAGGCGGTTCGAATCCGCTCACCCGCTCCAAAAAACTCGTCCTTGTGACGAGTTTTTTGTTTACGGCCCGAGTAGAGCAGAATGAAATAGAAATATTAAAAAAGTGCCGAATGTTCCGGCACCTGTTATTCTATGCTTCCACCAGTAGGTTATCCTCCCACTGATCGGTGGCTTCGAGAATGCGCTCCTCATGGGAAACGATCATTTCAGCGACGTGTTGCACTGAGTCGTGAGAATCGCAAAGCACTTTCTCTGACAAATCAGTAACCATATCGCCGACTGTTTCAAGTCCACTCATGATAGTGGTGAGTTGTGTCTGCATCTCTTTGCGGAAGGTAACAGACGCATCATCAGAAACCTCAGAGATGTTCCGACGCTGAGCAACCATCGCAATATCGAGAAGATGTGGCTGCAATGACCTCACAAATGCGCGAAGTTCGAAGCCCGCTCTGTCAATCCGATCCTTTAGCCGTTGCAATGAATCGAGTGACGCCTGGTTGTAATGGTGGTTCACCATCACGCGTTCATATTCATCGCGGGCTGTCATTGAATCGGACTCCGCCATACGCGCACCCCAATGGTCTGCCATTGCGGCGAATTGTTTATGTACGTCCATCCGATAGGCGATCATAATCTCACATTCTTCCTGAGACTTCCGCCATGTGCTTATGGCACCAACAAGAGAAAATTCGAGCATTTCGAGCATAACTGCGGACATGCGAACTGGATCTTTGAGAAAAACAGGGTATGCGTCACCTGAATACACGAGACCTGCACCTAGGTTTCGACGCGGAAAATTACGCCAGTGCAGATCAAGATGAAAATCAGCAATCACGACGCCTGCATGGGTAGCACCGTGCTGGCGCCAATCCTCATGCCAACGTACAAATGTAGCGATGGGGTCCTGTCTGGACACCAGTATATCATCACGCAATTTTAGCTTGAGACAATACCCATGAAACGCACGTTCGGGGTCGAGTGCCCACAGTTCGTCGTTGACATTCGAAGTCATCAGTTTCGCCATCGTTACGTCGCGAACCCACGGCAGCCAGCCAAACAACACGCGAAAAATTCTCCTCAACACGCTGCACCTCCAGTGAAAAAAACTACATACACGATAACATAATAGGCGGCACTTGTCAATACTGCACTGCATGGTTTGCGTCAGGAAGATGCGGCATGCTTTTTCGTCAATGTCTGCCTCCACTCGCTACGCATCACAGTTCTAACATCCTCCACGATGCTGCTCCAAAAAACTTGTCCTTGTGACGAGTTTTTTGATTAGCAGGCTGCTGTGATATGATTGTCATATGAAGAATGAAATTCGTATTGTATTACTTCCGCCAGATGATATTGTGGAAGCGGCGGTTGAACTCAGTGCGCGTATTGCTGACACATTTGATACTGCATTTACCTTGAGCGCGACTGATATTGCACCACACATCACGCTTATCAAGCTGGAAAGCGGAAAATCAATATCTGAAATGCATAAAGCAGTGAGTGAAGTGATTTCAAAGGTACAGCCGGTCGATGCTGTTTTTTCGAGTATCGACGGTGCGCTCGGTTGGGTTGGCGCCAATATTGTATCACCTGCAATACTTGATATTCGAGGCGCACTTGAACATATTGCTCGTGAACGTTGCTTTATGTTCGGTTCGCGGGACTATGTGCCACATCTGACATTTTCGCGTTTGAAGGATTTTGAAAATACACAACTAAAAACAGAACTCTTTGATTATGTGCGCACGCATTGGCAGCACACAACGCCATTCACTATGAATCGTATCGCGATTGGGCCAAATGCGCCCCATGGCACATTTCCTCTTATACGCGCGACTGTCTTTTCGCTGTAACCGATCAGTGTCTGCCGTATGAAGATGGCCTAGGTGGTACAAACACGTACTGTGGCCATAAGACGAACGCCGAGGACGGGACGGGTTGGATGTGTTTCAATACATCAACCTTCGCGATGCAGACGGTTGACCAGATGTTCAGTATTCAGGATCAGGGATTTGGCGCCGGGCAGTTCGTTTACCGCAACTTTGCTGTATCCGTGCAGATTGCTTTCTTCGACAACTTCGAGGAAGGAAAGTCGATTCCGAAGTTCGATGAGTGCGTGTGTATCGACGAAGATGGACACATTAATAAACCAAAATTCGTCACTGAAGAAGAAGATGTCTTAGTAATCATGTGTTACGCTGACTAACTAACCGCGGCCTCATACGAGGCCGTTTTTTTATAAACTAGAAAAAGACCCCGCGTAGGGGTCTTTTTTAAACAAGAGATTCACCGAGTTTGTCAGATGCGATCAAGATCGCAACGATCTGGCAGGATCCTCCGATCAGTCATGACAACACAAGAACTCGGGTGATGCTACTCATCAGCAAAACTATGCCGTCATATCCACTTCCAAATAGTTGGGAGAGCACATCTGCACCTCCTTCATACAGTCCCCACCACCAGAAGATGTAACATCCTGCGACGAACAGAATCGCGGCAAGAGACTTTTGTGCGAGTGCGGCGATCATGCCGGAAATTTCTCTGCTCAGTTACCGTGCCACGTTGCCTCCTATATTTCAACAGGTGAACCTCTTCAAAATTATAATCCAGAAGAGGTTTCGTCAAGTGTATCAGGAGATTCCTCACTCTTCTTTTCTGGTTCTTGTGTTCGTAATGTCATACGTTTGTTATAAGGTTTAGTAGATTTTTGTTGCCATAACATGGCGAGGGCAACGCTCGTTACGCCGCCA
>CAZHXK010000042.1:0-10643 GCA_964536565.1 uncultured Gammaproteobacteria bacterium | reverse complement strand
ACCAACCAGAGCCCGACCGCCAGTGAACTGACTAATCGTTGGGGAAATGTCCCCGTTGATCTCTGCAAAGGCATGAGTGCTTGCGTAGAAGAAGCTGGCGTCCAGCATGAGACCGAAGTCCCACTGATACCGATATCCAGCAACTACATCAACCATGAGGGTCGAATGATCTCCATAATCACCACCGTAACCCACACCGCCGGACAGACAAATGTCGCCGCCGCCAGTCGGAAAACAAATAGTAGGAGCAACAGTAAACCCGGACGTAGACGAATCGCGGTTAAGACTCCACGCATTGAAGCGCGAGCCCACCTCGATCTGAACCAATCGGCTCCGAATCTCCGTGATAGCACGTCGATTCGCAACGATTGCCGCGGCGTTGTCCGCCATCTTATTCACAACGTCGTACTTCTCGAGCATACCGTCAATGAGATCATTGACCGTCGTACGCATTTGAAGCGTAAACTGCCCTTTACGAATCTGACTCAGCTGATGGTTAACACGACTAACCGTGCCTTGCATCGTTTCCAAAGACTCTCGCATCTTACGAAGCTTCCCGTAGATCGATTGCAACTGCACCTTGGTAACGTAAGTCGTCTCCAGGGTCGTTGTGATCTCCGTGATCTTCTGCTCGAATCCGCGACCTCGCGCCGTGAGGCGAGAAATCTGAACCCGATTGTCTCGACCGATGCGACCCTGAGCTCGCAGTCGCGCATCCTGTCGTCCAAGACGACGGAATTGCGAACGGAGCTGTGCAGCATGGTGATGAAGACGACGCGCATAACGCGCCATCAGCTTCTGCTGCTGGGTCATGGGCTTCACCGCTGGCGCACGCCCATCAACGGGCTGCGCGGAAGCAATGGAAACACCGCCGAAAAGGAGAGAAAGTACCAAACTGATCTGCAATGCTGTTTTCATGAATCCTCCAAGAACTCTCTGTTCAATTTACAAATTGTCAAAGTCCGTGCGTGCCACCGTGGCACATCCTGAACGAACCATTCGCTCAGCTGTGCTGGAAGGCACAGATGTTGAATGACATTATCATGCAACATCTATGTTCCAGCTTCGATTACGACTCAGAAATAACGATCTATGTATATATATGAGACTTTCTTTCGTGCAAATCAACCAAGTTGTTTCCGACGAACTGAAGTTCAGAGTATCAATCTATTATTTCTGAGTTGTAATCGATATCTAGTAAAAATACCGAAGCGGTTTGATGAACGCACTCTTGAGAAGGAGGAGACCCAAGAGACATCATCAAACCACTTCGGTATTATTGATCCGCATATAGATTACTACATGATGTAGCAACTCCTCCTATGTGCGGAACCAGACGGTTTCGATCATTTAAACAACAGGTAAGTATAGCACGGATTCACCACTTTGTCAACCCCCCCATGTGCTTATTTAAGTCATTTTACTAAATTTAGGACAATATATTTGGCTTAATTTGGATATATATAAAAAGCTGTTACGCAATGCTGACATACCCATATCTCAGGATAACTTTTAACACAATATATTCATCTTGCAAACCCCACACGAGATCACACACAAGTGATCAAAAAATGTCTTTTAAAAAAATAAATCCTGTTGGATAACACATGCCGTAGCACATATCACCAACAGGATTCGATTGCGCGTTACAGTTGGCCGAACATTGCGTCGAGCTGTCGATTCGTCGAGGTCCTGCACTGAGCATGACCAGGATGCACGTCGCAGTTCACGCCGTCATTGGCCTTACGAACCACCGGAACGATCGGTCGCCCTTCCTCGTCCTTCGCGAACGGAATGGGAAACTCCTCATCGACGTCTTCCATATAGACATTCAGACGACCCGCAGCGGCTTCATCAGCCTTTCGAGCCTCGACAAGCGGATTGACCGCCTTGCCGATTTCCGTCGCGAGACTCTCAGACGTCAGATCGCCCGAAGACGCAGACGGCTTTGCATCGCCACCAGAGTTACTCTGCCAAAGCAGGGCACCACCGATAAGCATCGCAAGTAGAACCGCAGCAGCGACCCACGGACGCGCATCGAAGGAACTCTTCGAAGACGAACGATCAGCAGTCCCGCGATCGGGAGTCGGCTGACGCACCGCACGACGCTGTGCCGGAGCACGACGACCATCCGTATCCGGACGAGCCTCGCGACCACGATCGACGCGCTGACGAGCAGCTTCGCGACGACGAGCGTCTTCAGCCTGACGCCGACGCTCTTCACGCCGACGTGCAATAGCAGCCAGACGCTCAGCAGCACCAGCGTCGACATCCAGAGCAACCTCAGGGGCCGCTTCGTCAACGATTGCAGGCTCTGCGGGGGCTTCCGGCTCGGTGGCTACTTCCGCAGCCTCCTCACCAGCCTCAAGCTGCGACGCGTCGACATCACTGCCATCCACATTGCCGCCGCCAAAGAGATCATCAGAATCGACGTTCGCCGGATCCTCGACCACCGCAACGGCGGTCTCTCCAGCGACCTCGAGCTCCTCCGCTGCAGGCTCGGTCTCCTCAGCCTGATCGGCCGAAGCACTCTCCTCACCAGCAACATCGAAGATGTCTTCCTCGAGCTCCTCGACCGGATCGGTCGTCTCACCCTCGGCTTCACCCTCCACCTCATCGGCGTTATCGCCTTCGCCTTCGGCGTCGGCGTCGGCGAGGTCGAAGCAATCCTGGAACGCAGCTACGCGCGCCAGATCAGCCTCCTCCAACTGATCGGCCTCGAGCTGCTCGACCGCAGCCCGTGCCTGACTCAGGTTCTCAGCATCGAACGCAGCCAAAGCCGCATCCCGCTCATCACCCTCGTCCATGTTGTACGCAGACAGGTAACCGTTCAAAAAAACACGCAAATGCTCAGTCATCTTCTTCCTCCAGAAACGTTATTGAAACACTATCTCGAATTGAAAGGACTCTGTGTGCCATCGGGCACTCGCACAAAACCGAGTGGTCTTGTGGCTGTGCCGTGCACAGAGAACATATGACAGAACGTATCATATACTCTCCAATCACGATCACGATTATTACGAAACCATAGTAACACATATCCAGCCTTTTGTCAATACCTCACACTAAACAACTGGCTAAATTAGGCTGAAAATCACTAATTTTACTGGATATTGGTGTGTTATTTTTTTATAACAAAAAAGGCGATATCCGTAGATACCACCCTATATATTGCCTATTTCGCTGCTTGCGCTGCGAGATAAGCCTTTGTGTTAAATAAACGATTGTGTCGATCAACATGTTCAGTAAGTTCAGCAGGAGTAAACCCAGCAAAATCATCCAGATACTTAATCGAATCGACGGTCAGAAGTGCGCCCGGAGGAGCCTGATGATCCGTCGAATCTGCAACAGGAGGTACACGTCGATAATCCTCGCGCGGATCATGCGGAAGCGCACGATGCGGCATCCGCTCAACAATGACAGGGCCATCATCCCTCTGAGAAAGACGTAATCCATCCAAGCCTTCCATGGCCTTATTCAAGACGCGATCAGCAATTGCAGCCTCATCGACATCAACCCCTTTCTCAACAATCGACTCAAGTTGAGCAAGCTGAGCAGCAATCGGATCGACCAAAAGCTTCACATCAGCCTTTTTAAACAAACGAGGATGACGAGACGCATGATCCAAAACCTGAGCCTGAATCTGCGCAACCAACGTCCGTTCCAACTCATTCACATCCGAAATCGTTGCCATTCCCTCTCGAGCCTCAGCAACAATTCCCTTCCTCAAAGCTGCAACGTCAATCTCAGGCCTTACAACCCGAGGCACCTCAACAACCCGCGAAGGAACAACCGGCTTCACATCGACAGGATCAACCGCCTCAGGAACAACAGACTTCAGTGCTGGATCAACCACAACAACAGAAGGATCAACAGAATCCGGAATAGACTCTGTCTCATCCGAAGAATCCTCAAGCAAAGGAACCACGTCCGCAGGAATAACTGCCACCTTCGGAACATCGACTTTTCCTTCAGTCGAATCAAGCACAGGCTTTACAGCCTCCACCGGAGGAGGAACATCAGCAACCTGAGCCGGAGCCTCAGAAGCAGAAGGGTCATCAGCCTTGAGACTTTCGTCACCAGACCCACCCTCGCCATCAGTATCCATCAGACCGCCAGTCCCCTCACCTTCAACAGATGATTCAACACTCGCCACCTCAGGACTCAAGACCTCAGTCTTGACACCATCAGGAGCATACGATCGAACCAACAAGACGCCAGCAACGACAGCAGCAAGAACTAGCGCAACCATCCCCCAAATCTTACCCTCTGTACGCCTTACATTGACATGCTGCTCCATGAGTTCCGGATCTTCCAGCGACTCACCATTCGGATCATCGTTATCGATCACAGGCTCTTGCGGCTTGTCAGAACCAGACCAAAACTCCACTTCTACAGGGCTATCCTCATCTTCAGGAGTAGGCGCAGTTGGGGGCGGAACCACCTCGGCAACACCAACAGGAATCGTCGGCGGACCCATCTCAGCAAGCGAAGCAGCCTCCACAGTCGACGGAGTCAACGCAGGAAACCCATCAGGGACATCCTCAGTCGATTGCTCTGGGGAATCAATCTGATCCAGAACAGGCGAGAAAATAAGCTTAAAGCCTTTTTCCTGACTTTCCAATCGACACAGTGTGAAATCAATTTCATCACCAGCTGCATCAAAAAGCATGACCTCCATCGGAATCGTATCCGGAAGATCATCACCAGCAAGACCATCCACCTCAACCATCGACACAGCCAGATTATCACTAACAGCATACCGGACAGAAGGATCACTCTTGTAATCAATGAGCACGTAACGCTCACATGCACCAGAGATCCTCAACTCAACAGCATGTGCAAAAGACTCACCCTCGAAAGGATGCATCTCCATAACAACACTCTGTGCCGTACCGACCGGAACCTGCAGACCATACAGGCCATCAGCAAAGGTCAGCTGAACGTACCGCACAACCTCATCCGGTTCTTCAACCGGAACGGCGACAAGCAAGCTGTCGCTCACCATGACACTCGGCAAGTCCTGAGGACCACCATCAGCACCATCTACGGCAGGCACGATCGCGAGCGAAGGCGCATCATCAACAGCAACAGGCGGAGATGACACGACCGAAGCCGAAACATCAAGCTCGTGCACATCAGCAACATCCAAGGAGACCGGCTGGTCAACAGATGTATCACCTTCATGGGGCACCTCGATCTCTCCCGTCCCCATCATGGGCGGATCAATCTGAGCATCAGCAGCGGAAACACCCACATCATCAGCCTCAGCAAGCGCCTGCGCTTGTAACCCACGAAACTGCAGCACAACAGCATAGAAAGAGACAATAGTCTCATAATCAGGATCATCCTGTGGGACAGCACCAACAACGTCATCCTGAAGCTCTGAGGTGAACTCAGGATTCTTCATGATATGATCAAGGTGAGCAAGCTTAACGCCCCCACCAGCATTCGCCCACAAATTGATACGCGAACGAAGTCTCGGAGAAATAACCTCAGACATCTCATTACCTCCAGGAAATTGAGTTGCAACTTCTCTACATAAATTGTAGTGATCAAAAATCCTTCCAGAATGGAAGGATAACATAGAAATCTACTCTATTTCGAGAGTTTTGTCAAGGGCTAGTTCATCAACTGAAACTCATCGTGTCTGCGGTTATGCGGCTTCATAAATACGTATATAACCGCAATCAGGACCCCAAACATCAAACCAGCCAGCGCTCGAAAAGCTATATTTGGACGAACGGGGTAACGTGACAATAATGGCGGATCAACCAAACGAATTTCAACCTGACCCGGCAAGTAATCCTGACCAGACGTAACCAACGCATCAGACACAGCACTAGCCAACGCTGCTGCGCGATCAGGACTCTGATCAAACGCAGATACAACTAAAACCCCACTCCCTGGAACAACATCTGCTTGAATTTTCTTAGACCACTCTTTTCTCCGCTTCCGCGCATCAACCTCAAACAACTCAGGTCGTATATTGTATGGAGATGATAAAACACGATTCTGGAATAATGTTGTCTCGGATACTTGAGATAGCGTGTTTCCCATCTGCTCAGCACTCTTCAAAGCAGTAAACTGATCAAACACCTCACCGGTCGATGAAACAAATGGCGTAATAAGCAGCCGCGCAGTTGCACGATACTCCAACGTTTGAAACATACTCAAGCCAGCACTCAGGATTGCAGCAAAAAAACCGACAATCAAAATGAATCTCCAGTGTGCTCCCAATAATGCTGATGGTTCGTTATATCTCATGCATCAATTATATACTATTTAGTTCCCATTGTTAACTCAGTTTCCAACTCCTCACCATTTCGAACATACACCACCTTCACAACCTGGCCAGGATTATATTGCAAAATCAATTCTGGAAACGACTTCACGATCCCAACAACATGATCATCGATACGCATAACAACATCACCATCTCGCAATCCAGCATCCCACGCAGGAGAACCAAACCGAACAGCGGCAATCCCCAAACGAGACGAACCCTTAAGCTCCACCCCAGCTTTAAACACAGAGAGATCAACTCCGGTCGCATCAGATAAACCAAACCGTGCACCAACATATGGATGCAACACAGAACCCTCAGTAGCCACATCTTTAAACGATGCAGAGAAATGATGCGCAGGAACGACAATGTTCTGTTGCTCATATCCAGCATCAACCCCCAACACCCCTACAACATTTCCTCGAATATCAAATACAGGCGCACCAATCAACGCGTCAGGAAAAATCCTGTCCAACACAATAACTCGATGATACACCTCTGCGTCATACACATCACGAGCGGTTGGCAGCGAACCAAACGGAATACTCACGCGACCCTCAAACACACCATTACTTTGCCCGACCACAAACACACGATCACCTGCATCAAATCGAGCATTGTCTACAACGCGAGGAGACGCAACATCCGAGATATCTATTTTGAAAAAGGATAATCCACTCGCAGGATCTGTCACCACTCCGGCACGATCAATAGCATGCAACTCTGAAGAGACTCGAACTTTTCTTGCTCGCTTCACCACATCTTCCTGAGAAACCATCCATCCATCAGACGTATAAGACAACGCAGACCCAACAACAACTCCACGAGCATCAACCAATGAGTTCGTCACACGAACCATATCCAAGAAAGGTGACTCAACTTCTGCATCAACAGCTCGTTTCACCTGATTAGACAACGGCAGTGTTGTAATTAATTCCGATAGAATACCTGGCAGGAAAAAACGCATGGCATACGTCCCTCCCGCAATACCAGCCAAAACAGAAACAACCAAAACCAACACAAACATCCACCGCATCCGCATGGCGGGATACACATCATCGGGTAGATGTGGAGCATTATTTTCTGACATATTATGTTTAAATTAATCCTCCTGTTTATGACCAGCGAGTGAAAAAGAGAATAACACCAATCAAAACACTCAGCTGCATTGCGTGCCGAATATACTGCTTCGGACGCACTTCGTCAAGAAGTCGATCTCGCTCAAAAACGATGTACAACGAGAGCGGAATAATCTGTAGCAAGCCCAACGTAAGCGCACCAAATGGTAAAAATTCAACAACCCAAAACAACTCGAACGATACAATAAACGTCGTAAGTGCAGCAGGCACAATTGTTCGAGGTGCAATGCGCAGCGACAAGAAAATTAAATACACAATCCCCGCATGCAAAGCTCCGACCAATAACGGCCAACCGATCTGCCTGACCGTAAAGAACAATTTTAAACTATGAAAAAACGAAGCTGAGAATAACATCAATAACAGACCAACCAAAAACATCGCAGAAACAAAAGAACGAGGTCGAGCACGAATATCTCCCCTACCCGTCGACAGCAATAAAAACAAAAAGGATGTAAAGATGGAAAATCCTATTGCACCAACATGTCGCAACCACACAATCTCAATAACGCTCACATACATTGTCATGAACATAAAAAGAGAAAGAAAGAATATAACGAGCACCCAACGCCGGACCAGCGCCTCCCCCACCTGCAACAACAAACGAAATGCCGTATAAATCAGAAGAGCGACAAAATACACCCAAATTAATATCTTATTACTGGTAAACAAAAAATAGAGCTCGAAAAAGCCCAGGTACAATAATCCCAATATGAAAGGATGTGACGCCATATAATAGTAAGCGGATTCTAAAACAAAACGTCCAACTCCGCAACAGCATCTCTATCAAAAAAACCACTTTCAAGCAAGCTTTCTAGCGTTCGAATTCGTTCAAGATGTAACTGAAAATCCTGCGGAGGAACAACTGTCGCAAGCATACGATTCTTTAAATTCTGCATATGAAAATTATAGTCGAACGTATTTTCTGCATCAATCGCATCAAGAAGCCCTGCTCGTGCATCAAAATAAATCATAGAAGCTGAAGAACGCACCTCATTCGCCGCAACAATCTCTGATGTTCCTGAAGCCTGAGATACATCATGTTGAATCGACCACCATGCATACGTCGCACTCACACTAACCACCGCAAACAAACCAACCCCCACCGTAATTTTTTGTAATTGCTCCTTGTTCATACAGCTCTTCGTTTAGTTTTCTTTTTTTCAGGCAAAGACAATGAATCCACAAACACCGAAAATACCGTCGCAACCGGAATCGCCAACAACCCCCCCAAAACACCAGCAAATTTCACACCCACTAAAATCGAAATAATACTTACAATCGGATTTATACCAACCGCTTTCTGCATAATCTTTGGCACAAGCAAATGATTTTCAACTTGCTGAATAATAATAAACAGCAATAACACCATCAACGCAGAAATCATGGACTGAGGCGAACCTGCAAACGCCACAAAAATTGGCGGCACCGCAGCGATCACCGGACCAAGATATGGGATAACCTCCATCACCGCCGCAAAGATCGCGAGCAACAGCGCATACTCAACTCCCAATATCAGTAATCCAATATATACCAACACCCCCACCAACACAGATAAAACCAACTGACCTCGCAACCAATAACCAAGCTTCTGACGAATACGTGCAACAAGCTGAGAAATATATGGACGATAATGATCAGGCGCCACTGCTTTAAAAAACTGCTTCGCCACATCTTCTTGCACCACAAGATAATATGTCAGAACAATCACAAGGACGAGAGAAAATATCCCACTAAACAACCCAGTCACAGTTGAAAAAATACCATTTGCTGTTCGCGCTATATCTGGTTCAAACGCATGCGCACTTGCTGTAATCTGATCGAGCACACCAAACTGCGTTGCAATATCACGAATAATAACCGCACCATTTAAAAATCGATCCCACAGTGAACCAAAATTCTCAACCAAACTCATTCCCTCATAAAGAATGATTGGAGCCAACATAGTAATGATCAAAGCAATAATACCAAACAATCCTAGCACCACAATCAAAACGGCTAATCCACGAGGAATACGATGCTTCGCCAACCAATTCGCAAACGGCTCAATCAAAGCAGCAAACAACAACGCAAGAAAAAACAGAAACAAAATGTCTCGAATAAACCACAAGAACCACAACAGCAAACCAAAGACGACAATCTTGAGTAAAGATTTCGTAGAAATCGTAATCAATTGTTCATGATACTGACTCATACCTCCTATACCACAATCACTCCACGTCGGACTTAATCCGATATCAACTTCATTATAACACAAAATCTTGATAAACGCTGACTAAAACTGTATCCTTCTAACCATGAAATCTGTCTCTAATAAAAAAGCGTTTCACGAATATGAGATCCTCGATAAATTCGAGGCAGGTCTTGTGCTACTCGGACACGAAGTAAAATCTGTAAAGGAAGGACAGATGCATCTCAAAGGTGCGTACGTCATTTTAAAAAGCACCGAGTTGTTCTTAGTAGCCGCACACATCGCCCCTTATAAGAAAGCATCAAACATCGAAGGGTACGATCCATACCGCACACGAAAACTTTTGCTGAACAGAAAAGAAATCAACAAAATTATCAAATCTACGTCAGTGAAAGGGTTGACAATCGTCCCACTTTCGGTGTATACAAGAAGAGGTAATATTAAAGTTGAAATAGGAATCGCGCGCGGAAAAACGCAAGCTGATAAACGAGCGACCGTTAAGAAACGAGATCAAGAACGAGAGATGCGCCGCGAGCTACTGAACTAAACACTGTCATCCTGAGCGTTTTAGTCGAAGGATCCCGTCGATACCAGAACACGCTATTTCACAACTAAACATTACTAGTCATTACGGGGATGCTGGGCTTCGATTTTAGATACTCTTCGTATGTGCAACCTGGGTGTGCGTGAACATCCATAATCAAATCGCGCGATACCATAACTGGAAATGTTATGAGTCGAGTGGAAAACGCTGTAGCGAAAGCTTTCGGCGCACAGAAACTCGCATCCGTTGTTGCCTAAAAGTGCAACTTCCATCCGTCCGTGTGCGCTCGGCATTCGGGACGCGGGTGTTATACTCCGAGTGTAGGATAGCTGGATATTCTGACAACTATCTGAAATTAATTAGAATGTAGCTGATCACATTTTTTGTTCATTTTTTACATGACCAGCGAAATCACAAAATGAATTATGGTTGTAGAGCATACTGGACACTGACTAAAAGACACGGGTTCAACTCCCGTCATCTCCA
>CAZHXK010000041.1:0-11042 GCA_964536565.1 uncultured Gammaproteobacteria bacterium | reverse complement strand
CCAATTTCAGTGCCTTGAGTAGTGGGGAGCATTCTCCACTGCTCGACGTACAAACGCCTGTAGCGCGTACCGACCCTCATCCGCAACCTTCTCCGGATCATCCGAAAGATAGTTTCCGGACTTAGGGTCTACGGAGTAGTCTCGACGCTTAAGAATTGCCTCAACATCCAGCTTGAGATGAATCTCGCCCTGAACAGCCAACTCCTGCCCATCGGAAGTTCGCTCTGTGAACATGAAAGTCACGGCTTGATCAGTCGTAGGTACAACCACCACAGTCGTGCGTGGACCAACCAGGTACATCGCACCCAAACCTTCTTTGCGCTTGGTACCCGCAACAAACTTTACGGCGTGATCGGTCGGGCCGGCTTTATAGAAACAGAATGGCCATTGCATGATTTTTTACCCTTTGCCCTTCGGCTTGTAATGATCTTTGTAAGGCTTTCACCTCGGGCTGATTTCTCTCAGCCCAGAATCACGACAATCGCGACTCTGGGAAAAAGCACCAGAAATATAATCCTATTCGTTGCTGCGCGCTTACGAAATGCAAAAGTGTACTATTTCCTGTACACACTCAATCCCCTCATGAACAGATGCCGGATGGCGATGACGCCCGTAAGACCCTTGTTATTAATGAATCGAAACCCTGCTCGAGTTTCAGTTTTACAAAGTCGAGATCTCGGCACGTTTCCCCATCCTGCATCTACTCACATTCTTTTCGTTTTAGCTTCGTGTATATACTACACTAAGTATGTTTTAAAATTTTTTGTGATAATACTCCTGAGTTGTAATGATCTATACTGCCCTACGCAATAATCTTTGCGACCTTACTTCTAAAGGTGAACAGTTCCGCTGGTCTGTGTGCTCCTCTCATAGCTTTCTTTCCTGTTGGTCGAATCATCTTCTGCTCAACAATCTTTTTTCGGAAATTACGCTTATCGAGCGATTCTCCCAAAATTGATTCATACACCTCCTGCAAATCAGACATCGTGAATTCCTTTGGTAACAGTGACCACGCAACGTTTGTGTATTCCAGTTTCCACTGCAGTCGCTTTTTCCCGTATTTCACAATCTGCTCATGGTCATATGCAAGTGCTGGAAGTTTTTTAATGTTCCACCACTGCGCATCCGCGTATTTTGGATTCGTCTGCAGTTCGTATTTATCTGGTGGTACCAATGCAAAGTACGCACACGTGATCACACGACCTGCAGGATCTCGAGAAATATCTGAGAACGTATAGAGCTGTTCAAGATAGACATTTGAAACAGATGTCTGTTTTTTAAGGAAACGACCAGCTGCATTTTCGAGCGTCTCTTTTTGCTCGACTAACCCCCCAGGCAATGCCCACATTCCTTTATACGGCGACTTACTCATTTGGATAAGCAGTACAAATAGCTCGCCGTCTTTTACCGTCACAATGACGTTGTCGACTGCTACTTTAATATCCTGCTTTACTGGTTTGAGTGTTGTTGCCATATGCTTGTTTCGTTGTGTACCCCGCTTCTACTTCGTGTTATACATACACAAAGTATCATGACTTGCTTTTGCTGTCAAGGAGTTCGTGTACGTCATGTGGATAAGTTAGTGTATTTTATACATTAACTACTAAATTGAGTAAAAAAAGACTGGGATGTTCCCAGTAGTAATTAAAGCAATTGCCCAGCGACGTGTTTTTCAAGTGCGCGGAAAGCGCGCTCACGGTGACTCACTGTGTATTTTTCTGCGAGCGTCATCTCCGAGAATGTTCGACCATCACCTTCGTCTGGCACAAAAATCATATCGTATGGAAACTTGTCTCGCCATTCCCCTTTCGGTTCCGTGATGAATCGTCCATGTACTTTTCCAAACTCGTGGAATTCGCTTCCATCAGGCATTACTAGAACAGCACAGGTTACAAACTGCGCAGTCCGTACGTCGCTCGTAGCAGCAGTAAGCTCTGCGAGTGTATGGTCGACAATCGTTCTTCCATCAGCA
This sequence comes from uncultured Gammaproteobacteria bacterium, assembly GCA_964536565.1. Classification (GTDB taxonomy): domain Bacteria; phylum Patescibacteriota; class Patescibacteriia; order Magasanikbacterales. Next base: position 9,070 of record CAZHXK010000041.1, on the reverse strand, counting down.
CCCTCCCCCGCCCATCGGGCTGAGTAAATACCCGGACGACCATCAAGCGCGTCGATATTCACACCAGAGTCATCGGCGATCGTAGGCAGGCCCGCTCGCTCGCACACAAAGCGAGCTTTCAAGAGTGCATTTCCTTCGTACGTGTCCTGGTCTTCCACAATGTCATCATGTAGACCAAGATCGCCCATCGACACAATCTCGATCCCGAGATGTGCGTACACAGCCGCAACTTCCTTGAGTTTGAATGGATTCTGAGTAGCAAATGCGAGTTTCATATATCCTCCATTATAGGTGACATGTATGTAAGTGCAAAAGAGATTGTGGAATGTAGCTTAAAATAACAACTGTGTCAATAAAAAAGCCCTCGCGTGGGGGGGGGCTATGCTACTTAAGAAGTTCGGTATTGCATCCGCTTGGGCAGTAATCCGTATCATCACCGCGCGCCGTACAGACTTCCACGTTCATATTGTATACAACATACTGTGGCGTTTTGTCTTCTGCGTGCGACACTACGACACATCCGTGCCTCTGTGCTCTGTTCCAGCCATATGGATCCCTACTACTGTCGCTTGGCCCCGCTTTTAATGGAATGTATTTCAGAGGACCACCCTTTGCGTTGACTCGTTGTTCATATGCACACGACTCACACGGTGGCGTAGCTTGATCGATATAGGCACTGTCGGGCAGGTGGAGATATGCATACATGACGCGACCTCGCCACCACTTATATTCAGTGAGCCCTTTTGTTCGACTGGCTTCAAAGAGAAGTGTGCCATCAGCACGGTATAACTTTGCGTGCGTAAACGCATGCTCCTTTGACTGCACTTGCTCGGCTATCACACCAGGCAGCTGAACACCATCATATCGAAACGGAACTTTTACAAAGTTGCTAGTCAGCTCCGGAGCTTCATGCGTTCCCGACCCGTGCACAACAGGCCCGCTATTATTCGACGTAAACCGGATCACCCAATGCAACGTACCATTCTCGTTCCAGCCCCGACATTTGCCCGTAGGTACACCACTCTCGTACATGCACTCAAACGATAGCTTTCCATTCGGATACCACGATTCATGCATCTTGCATTTCTGCTCTTGGCACATGTACTTCACATACGACTTGGCTTCCGGCTTATTGGCAAACCAACCTCGTTCCACCACAATTCCCGCATTTACATCCACATCTCTCTGTTTGATCCGCTTATTACTAAGCGGGTGATAGAGGGTGGATGAGATCTGATTTCCACGGTCATCAAACCTGTCTTTGGTTTTCATACCCATCCACTTTCCATGTGCATCCAAGGCCCAGCTCGTGAGTTCTGCTTCTACGGTTATACCGTTATCAAATTTTGCGTGCAGCGTCATCCGGCATTCGGAATTGTATTCGTACCAATCGCCGTGCTTTCTGTCGTTCAGATACTCGCCGAAACTGCTGGGGCAATAATCTTTGCCTCCGTACGTTGCCACATGAGCAACATCACTGCCATCCCGACTTTCAGCAGGAGTAGTATGCACTGCCTGAAACGACCCCGTTTTTTTATCGTGGTCGTATTGACCGGCCAGTATAATACGATCTTCAAAGTATTCGTAATACGGTCCATGAAACTCATCGTGAGGATCATCCACTCTCGGATCTATCGTATTTATGCAGGCAAAGCTTGTCACACACTTACTGTTTGTTTAACGTTAATTTTCCCAAGACATGTCATCACCCGATCATCAGGCAGTTTCATCGTCTGTGTGGTCGGCCCCGAATCTCTTTTCTTGCAGCCCGCCGACAGCACCAACGCAATTACCAATAGTGTGTATTTCATCCTCTCTCCTTTGTAATGAACGCCATTTAATCTAAATCACAACTGATAAATCTAGCAGATTTTCAATACTTTGTCAATAAAAAAGCCCCCTTCCTGGGGGCTCCCTGCTTATTTCAGGAGCGAATAATCACACCCTGTTTTACAGTATTTTTCGGTACTTCCTTCCGGAGGACAGACCCTGACACCCATCTTGTAGACTTGGTAGTCATAATCCTCTCCTCTAATCGAGTCTTTGTACGCACATCCATGTCGTACGCGACGCGTCCATGCATTCTCTGCGAACTCCGAGTCGTCGTAGCCAGCAGTTACCTCATACACATGTAGATCGCCGTTTCGTGATCGCACTTCTTCGTATGCATTCTTTCCATCGATGGGCGGAACCGTTCCACCCTCAGACTTATCTGGAATATGAACGTAGTAGTAACGCACCCCCTTTCGGAACCAGCTGTATTCAGTCAGCCCCTTCGAGCGCTCAGCTTCGAACACTTTCTTCCCATCGCGATACACAACCGCGTACTGGAAATTGTCGCTGTCGCGCATTTCGGGATAGAGATCATCCGGAAGTGTGACACCATCATATGTGAATGGCACACGGATGAAGTTCGATGTCGGAACAGACCAGTCGTCACCAACAGTTTTCACCGGGTCACGAGCATCGAGAGTGAATCGTACGTACCAATGTACTGATCCATCCTCGTTGTATTCGTAGCATTTACCGACCGGCGTATTATTCTTGTACTCACACTGAAAGGCGAGCTGTCCGTTTCGATGCCAGCGTTTATGCGTCCCGCATTTCCAACCAGCACACAGAAATGACTCCGATTGTGGTTGATTCTCCGCGTATCTTTGTTTCTTTGTCGCCACTTTTGTGACAGTGTCGAATTCCATGGTACTGAACTCGAAACCGTCGTGGGTGTAGGAAATCTTAGAGATCACCGTCTTACCTCGATACTCTGTGTGTGAGGTTATCACGAGCCAGTCCCCATCCTCAGTCTGGAACCAGCGCTTCTCGATTGCGATCCCTGCAACAATCCCGTGTTCGTACGTACACGTCTTCGTAGAATGTCCATGCCGATCGTATGTTTGATACGAGCCATGCAGGACACCGTGTCTATCATACGAGCTTACACGCGATAGGCAGTATTCTTTTCCTCTGAACTGCACACCAGCACACGGCACAGCACCCTGGTCACGTGGCTGTGTATGCCACTCATGAAACTGTCCGAATTTCTTGCCGTGGTAGTACTGTCCGGAAAGCACCTTACGAGCGCCGATAAACTCAACGTACACTCCATGCCTTTCCGACGACCGATTTTCACACCACTTTATGTGCCTACCATCGCGCGATGAGTACTGCTTAACTTTTCCGTCACAATGAACGGATGTTCCATCCGGCATCACAAGCAGCTCGCCGCGCGAAACATGAGCCTGTGCTTTGGAACCTTCCGGCTCACTTTCACAACTCATCAGCACACACATCACTATCAATACGAATCTATGCATCTTATCTCCTTTTTGAACGAACGAAGAACTCTCTGTTTAAAAATTATCACAACGCCGTATCATACTACATTTTAGCACTATTGTCAATAGTTATATACTCTCGCTGCACATCCATGGAGTTGTTTTTATGCACGTCCTTACAAGTGTACTGTAGACAGTACGCTTTCTACTTAGTGTTGACAGTACGTTAAGTCCGTGATAGATTTTATTCACAGAAAAAGTTCTTTATACCACCGGAGGAAATCATGTTACATACTATGACGCCTGAGTCCTCACCCGAGATGCTCATTCAGCCAGATATGCCGTTGTGTCAGACGGATCTGCCACTTGGATGGTAACAGGAGGAATTCAAACCGTACGCGCAGGAATACCTCGCGCTCCCCAACCGCTTGCCGCAGACCGTTTTGCCGTGGATGGATCGATATATTAGACCAGCGCTTTCCCACTTTGGCCCAGACCTGGTTTTGCTTGCGCATTACTACATGGGTGGTGAGATTGTAAAATTGGTTGAGCGATATGGTGGATCGATTGGCGATAGCTACGCACTCGCACTCCAAACACGTCGTCGTCCCGAGTCTCGATTGTTTGTTGAGTCGGCTGTACATTTCATGGCAGAGTCGATTGCGCTTTTGGCTGGCGAAGACCAAGAAGTCTTCATCACGAATCCAAAAGCTGGATGCACGATGGAGTTGCTCGCAAAAGATTTCATGGTTGAGCCTGCGTTTGATGCACTGCGTGCTATGTACGGTGATGACCTCCTGATGATTGCCTACATGAACACGTCCGGTCGTATTAAGGCTCTTGCTGGTGAAACTGGCGGAGCCGTATGTACGAGCAGCAACGCAAAGAAGATTCTGACCTGGGCCTTAAGCCAGGGAAAGAAAATTCTGTTTGTTCCTGATCGGCACTTGGGTGAAAACTCTGCTGCTGCGTGTGGGCTGAGTGACGAGGACATATTTGTTCTTCCGAGTCCAAAAACCACGCCAACACATGCGTACGTTGAATCGCTGTCGCCCGCAGATCGCGCGCGGATGGATCGCTCCCAGATGATTCTGTGGGGAAGCTTCTGTGGTGTGCACACCGTATTCTCGGCCGAGCATGTTGCGTACTGGCGAACTCGTGGTTATCGAACACTCGTGCACCCTGAGTCTCCTAAGACCGTTGTTGATGTGGCTGATGGTCATGGTTCCACAAGTTATCTATGGCATGAGACGATGAAATTGCCGGCTGGTTCGAGTGTTGCAATCGGAACTGAAGGACATTTCGTTCGTAACCTTCGCGAACAAGCAGCACTGCGTGGTATCAATGTTACACACATGGCCGACATTCCTGATCCGGCATTCGGTTCAATGGGATGTGGTTGTGCGACGATGAGTCGCAACGATCCTCCGCACTTAGTTGCCATCCTCGACCTCATGAGAAAAGGACGTGCTCCGGATCTTAACCGCGTACTCCCTGGTGACATGGTAAACGAGCGATCTGGCTTCCGCGATCGCCTGAAGCGAAGTGAGCGTCAGCATATCGTAAAACATGCTCGAGCATCGCTTGAGAAAATGATTGAGATTGTAGAATCTTAACCATCCCCTGCTACGGCAGGGTTTTTTTGTGGAAACAAAAAAGACCATGCACAACACATGGTCTTTTAACGCGTCTTATTTGAAGTTCAATGAAAGTTCAAACGCAATGTCATTATCGATCGCATTGTCACCCAAATCCTCGAAGAATGATCCAGAGCCGTATGTGACACCCCAAAGCGTTCTGTCGATAGTGAATGATGCAGTTGCACCAAGCACACCTTCTGTAAGTGTAACTGCGGCTGGGAATGAAATCTCATTTGTTTTATCTAAGATGGTGAGGTCTCCTGTGACCGTATACACACCTTCATCTTGCTCAACTTTTGTAAGTGCAAAAGATGACTCACTAAATTCTTCAACCTTGAAAAAATCTTCACTCGCGACATGTTTTACAAATGACTCACTGCCAGCTTCTTCTGAAATTGTAGTCATATCAACCACGAAGCCTCCTGCTGTGAAATTTTCACCGTCGTATGTGAGCGACCCACTTGTAAGCCCGACTGTTCCTGAGTGTGAGCCAACCAACTTCTTACCCGTGTACTTCAATACAGATGTTTCTGTATCAAGCGTAAGCTCTCCAGCCTCAAGCGTAGAGAGATCTGTCATCACCACCTCCTCAACAGTTTCTTCAACCACCTCCTCGACAGGCGCTTCTGTTTTCATAAATTTGTACCCAACAACCACCAACAAGATAACGACTAAAAGCATCAATCCTTTTTTCATATGCAGCGTGTTATTTAAAAAAAATCTTACCGGAGGTGGGACTTGAACCCACACACCTTACGGCACGTGGTCCTAAACCACGCGTGTCTACCAATTTCACCACTCCGGCTTGTGCGTATGATGATAGCAAATATCAATTTTCTTGGCGATAGCTTGAACTTATTGCGCTTAATCTACTAAAATTACGCACCTAAACTGCTTGACATGATTGTTTTTTACTGGTATGGTTTATTGTGACAAAGTTCGTTATATATGTCTGTTGTATATTCAGCAGCAGACAAGCACGTAGTCAGATAACACTGGCCACCACAACGGAGGGAAGGGATGCAGCAAGGTACGGGTCATTTGACACGTAGTGTGGTTGAGAAGTTCAGACGTTTGAATGACATAGTAGGCGGGAGATCATTCACGATTTCCGATTTACCAGACAGTGCATCGCAGCGAATGGGGTATTCAGGCAACGGCCCTATGAACCGCGCCATTAAAATGCAAGCACAGCGACGAATTCTTCTTGTGAACGGATCTGTCGATGCTGCAGGCAATGAAATTTTCGAGTGGCCCGTCAGTTCTCCACTGTCCCAGAGTACCGCACCCCGACGTTTCATTGTATACCAGTCATTGGATGCGCTGATTGCCGATCTCACCGAAGAGGAACAGATCGCACTGAGTCTCATCGATCCCGATCTCAGCATGAGTGAACCGCAGCGAAGAAAAAGCGCTACGGATATTCTCGAGGTCATCGACTGCGATGAACGCATCAGCTTTGCGGAGCGCATGTGCTCGGGTCGAGTGTTTTCTCGATGTGGTCCAAATATCCACGTCACGACCGGCTATATCTGGCAACTCGATCCCTCACGTCACAGCGAGGTATTGAAGCGTATCGAGTATCTCAGAGATCGTACCATTGAGGATGAGATCCGAAATCTCGAACTCAAGACTGAAGCGTTTGCCGCTGATCAGGTTACGTACGAAAACGAAGCCGAGCTTGTTTCCGAGCATCTCAGCATCCTTGATGCCCAACGAGAGGAGCTTGATGCCCTTGAGACACGGTTGAAAGCCGAGCTGGAACAAGCACAGCAACAGAGAGCTGCGGTTACCGACGACATGACGTCATTCGCCGCTGCACTAGCTGATACTCAGCAACGTCGCCTTACAGCGCGCGAGTCAGCCGCTCAGGCCAATGCAGACCTCGCAACAAAACGTACCGAAAGAGAAGGGCAGTTGGCCGCACGCGCTGAACGTCTCGACTCCATTACTTCGGAACTGGATAAGCTGACGCCGGAAGAACTGCAGGAACTGCTCGCACATTACGCGCAGCCAGCTGCTTCTCCCGCATAATAGTCACTGATGTGACATATCCCCGACTACGGTCGGGTTTTTTATTTACAAAAAAACCGCACGTGTCGTGCGGTGTTCAGCTATGACGAGAGGTAATATCCTTCGTCGTCTTTTTTAATCCGAAGCTCTGCTTCCTTAAAGGTGTGAACGAGAAACCCTTCATCACCCGATCGATCCACATCAATACGCACACTACGCGTGAACGCATCCCACACATCTGAGACGCCTGATATATGGAGATACTGGCAAAGTGAATGCGCGAGCACCTCGTCCCAATTCTCAAACTCTGCAAACTTGTACAGTTCTCCGAGATCCACGATAGGACGAAGCCTGTCATCGAGACGAAGCACTCCTTCCTCAGATGAATGACTTCGTGCGAATGCAAGATCGCTAATCAACGCCTCCGCAAGTATCATTGGAACTCTTTCAGCCTGCCCTCTCGCATACGCCCGATCAGCCCCCTGCATGCCGAGAGATCTCGTGAACCGTCTCCACATCATACTTGCCTTGATGGAGGCCACGAACAGACTTGCAAGTACTGTCGATCCAAGCTCACCCGATCGAACCACTCCGTCCTCTCGCCAGATTTCACGAAGAGTAGGCAACTCTTCGCGCAGTTTTTTTGACTCTTCATCTGCTGTTGGACTTGTAATGTCGTCAAAGATAAGTCTTTGAACATACCCAACTGGCAGATGCTCACTCAATCGTCGCTTGCTTGCCCACATGCGCTCAACCTCACGTTGAGCTTCTTGGTAACTCACGGTCCGTGTTTTTTCTGAAACTGCAACCTTTGCCATCACAACACCTCCACAAATACTTTTATGAACTTGATATAATCTAGCACACTGAAATCCTCCTGTCAATGCTCTTACAAAAAAACCGCACGTGTTGTGCGGTGTTTGTTAATCCCCTGGAGGGCTGCCTGTGTCGCTGACAATAATCATCTTGCCAGGGTTTTTGTATGCTTGCTGTACAGCACTGCGCCCATCGAATGCCGACTGAAACTGTTTTCCATCCCATGTTCCACCATAGAAACCACCAGAAGGACAGCAGTCCCAACGCATGCACCCCATGAAATCTCCACTAGGCGTTTTAGTCGCAATGTCTTCACGAATACCTTCACCACTTCCGTATATTGCTACACCTGTTCCGGACATAATCGGTAGCCCACACAACGCACAGCGAATCCACCTCGCCCTCATCACTGACATGATGCACTCAGGACACATTTCTTTTGCGGTAATTTCACCACCTTCCAACCCATAGACATTTATCGTAAATGCCTTTGGACCAACGTGCCCACATTCAAACATGTGTTCTTTATTACTCTGCTGAGTCACGACGATTTTATCATTCGACTCAGGAAGCTTACTCGCACGTGTCTCAGGCGTTACGGGTTTTGTGGAATATGCCAGAGTCAACTCCTGCCCTTGCTGAACTGGATCAGCAAGACCCCTGTGCCGGCGATATGCAATCAACATAGCACTAAGCACTGCACACGTTATTGCTGCGTAGAATATGATTTCCATTTCGAACTCCTTTGTAAAGATCGAGTCTATGCTAATACGATAGAGCGCTCGTGTCAATATGCCCACCACCCTTATACAAAATTTCAATAAAAAAAGGCCGCCAATTGGCAGCCTGTCCACGTAGGACCTTTTCCTTCAGGGAATGCAGTCAACACGTACGAGCTTATCGAACATCTTCTGCAGCCAGGAGTTTGAATTCCCTCTGCATCCTCATGCTCATAATTAGGCGAGTGTCGCGAACATCGATATCATCATCCCAAGCGCAAACACACTTGCGTATCCAACGTCGGCGATCATGACCCATCGCTTAACCGCGTACGGCATGCGATATTTCAGAATCGCCGCCGCCAATGAGACCCACGCGCATATGAATGCTGCCGTCATCTCACCGCCGAATGCCGCTGCAGATGCAGCAAAGGAGAGTACAAACTGCAGCACCGCCGCAGTCATAAACAACCTTTTCCACATGTGTGTAGCTATCCCTCCTCCCTCAATCTCACTATTCATCAACCCTCCTTCAGATTGTAAATCCCCTCCTCTTAATCTCCTCAATACGAATGCATTGAGAGGATAGTTGAGGTGGAGAGATGCC
>CAZHXK010000040.1:0-11169 GCA_964536565.1 uncultured Gammaproteobacteria bacterium | reverse complement strand
GGCCAGCCTTATCCAATTTTTGGATGTTCTTAAGAAACTCAATAGCACTTCTGGCCCCGGTGTGAATGTAGATGTTGTCAGCAATGCCCGCCGCTTCGATCATTTTTTGGTTGATCAGATTGTTACTCATAGTGAGACAGATGGGTACGATTCTTGTGCGGTTTTGACGCGAACGAATTCTCAAGCACAACATGTTGTTGGTGTGTTGGAGCGGGCGGGCATACCGGTTCATTTTCACGCTCGCGTGGGGCTCTTTCGAGAATCCATGATTGTTGATTGTATTTCATGGCTGCGCTTACTTGATGATCAGGAGGACAATGTGGCGTGTTATCGAGTGATGACGTCGAGTGCGCATGCTGCTCCTGCGTCTGATGTGACGGTAATTACTCAGCTGGCAAAAAAGAAGAGGTGGTCGTACGTTCAGGCTTGTAGGCAGGTTGGTGATGGTGCATTGAGTGATAAAGGTGTGGTGTGGGTGAGTGATTTTTTGTCTCGTCTTGATGTGCAGATGTCTGCTTCACAAGAACAGCCTGTTTCTCACATTGTGTATACGTTTTTCGAGCTATTTGGATACTTAGATCAGATTGCTTCGTTGGCGCACGAAAATTATAATACGCAGGCGACGCAGCTGGTGAATGTGATGCAGGCTTTTTTGGATGAAGTTGCTCGGTTTGAGTCACAACAGGCCGCGGATGTACATGCATTTTTGAAGCATATCGGCTTATTGGTTGAGGCTGGTTATGATGGCGCATTGGTAAGTGCTGCGGATGATATTGAAGGATGTGTGCACGTGATGACGGTGCATGCGTCTAAGGGTTTGGAGTTTGATCATGTATTCATTCCTCAAGTTGTCCATCTTAGATTTCCGAGTACGAGGCGTCGGGAATCTATTCGACTTCCTGATGAGTTGGTTAAAGAGGAGGTTCCAGATGGTGATATGCATGTGGAGGAGGAGCGTCGCTTGATGTATGTTGCTGCGACGCGTGCGAAAAAGCGATTATGTATTACATATGCAGCTGATTATGGAGGTAAGCATGCAAAGAAGCCATCTCGTTTCATTGCGGAGTTCAGTCGTGATGTTGAGGATGTTTTGTCGAAGCGAGATATATTGCCGCCAGTCGTGGCAGTTGCTCAGCCAACTCCGAATCCGTTAGTTCCTGAGTCATTTTCTTTCACTTCACTGAAATCTTTCAAGACGTGTCCACTTCAGTTTAAGTATGCGCACATGATTCGGATTCCGACTAAGGGGGCAGCGCCGTTGTCGTTTGGTAAATCTGTCCATGCGACGCTTGAGAAGTTTTATAAAAGAATGAAGCAGCTTGATTCGTCACATCAGACGGGAATGTTTGATAATCCTGCGGATGTTATTGGTGAAGTGATTGTTCCTTCATGTGAGGAATTAATTGAAATTTATGAACGCGAATTTATTGATGATTGGTATGGATCTACAAGTCAGAAGAAGGAGTATAAAGAATGCGGTGCTCAGATATTGAGAAATTTCTATGAGGAGCATGATGGACATTGGACACAGCCGGTGTTGATAGAGCAGTTTGTGCATTTTACGATTGGTCCATATGCGATTCGTGGGGCCATCGATCGGGTTGATCAGATTGGTGAGAATATTGTGATATTGGATTACAAAACAGGAAAGCCTAAGTCTAATGATAAACTGACGTCTGATGATAAATTACAATTGTTGATCTATGCAATCGGCTTGGAACATGTGACAGGCATGAAAGCGAACGAGTGTGTGTTTTGGTATTTAGAAGATGGGTCTAAGGTTTCGTTTGAGCCAACGAGTGATGAGATTGTAGTCGCTAAGCGTGATGTTGAGGCATCGATCGCCAAGATTCATGCATCTGATTTTGCAGCGACGCCCTCGAAGTTCGTCTGTGATTATTGTGACTTTAGAGATATTTGTGAGTTTCGTGTGTAACTATTTGTAGTGAGTAGACTCGGATTGTTCGGGTCTTTTTTTGTTTTTAAATTCTCTAAATTTAAGCGATATGTTATACTGATATATCAATAGCCTATGCGTCGACTTTTATATGTAGGAGGAATTATCGGTGTCGTTGTCTTGGCAACGCCACATTTCTTGTCTGCAAGTAATGCTCAAGCACTACCTGTGCCTTTTGTGGTTCAGGCGCCTCATGGGAATTGGGACCAGCCATATCAGGATGCGTGCGAAGAGGCTTCAATTACGATGCTACGTGCGTACTATCAAGGAGATGACCGTGCGAATTTGTCTGCAGCTGAGTCTGATCGGATGATATTGGATTTGGTCGCTACTGAGAATGAGATACTTGGTTATAACCGAGATACTTCATTGGCAGATGTTGCTCGTGTCATTAATGACTTTTATCCGTTTGAAGCGTATGTTGTTAGTAACCCTACATTAGAGGATGTGAAGCGCGAGATCGATCATAAGCGACCTGTCGTGCTTCCTGTATGGGGTCGGTTTTTAACAAGTAACCCGCATTTTTCTCCACCTGGTCCAACGTATCACACGATTGTTATTATAGGATATGATGACGCGCGGGAGCAGTTCATTACGCATGAACCAGGGACACGGTATGGAGCGAAGTTTCGATATGGATATTCAGAACTCATGGATAATCTTCAGGACTTTGTGCCAGGAGCAGATTATAGACCAAGTCTGGATGTTCGCGTAAAGCATGGATTGTTCACAAGGGGTATATTAGAGAGTTCAGGTTTAAGTGATGCTGATGGAGATGGACTGCAGAAGACTGACGAATTATCACTGCACACATCGTTACGATTGCGAGATACAGATCATGATGGATATAGTGACGGTAAGGAGGTTGAGATTGGTTATAGTCCAACGATAGATGAGTATGGTTTGAATGCAGGGACGCTTGTGAAAACAGCTGATGATCCGCGTGTATATGTATTGGAGGGTGGAAAGAAACGGCATATACTCAATGAACGAGCATTTGAAAAAGCTGGGTACGACTGGTCAGACATCGTTGTGGTTTCTGATCGTTTTATTCATCAGATTACCTCTTTATAACTTAGGCTTATGGATTCACTCTCATCGTTCATGTCGGGTAATAACGCCCAGATGTTTAAAATTGCGCGTAGTGCGCAGGCAGTTTCTCATGCTCAGAATATTTTTAATGGGCTTTATCCAGGGGTTTCTGCTCACGTTCGAGTCATTTCATTCAGCGGAGGTGTTTTAAAAATTGCTACATCTGCTTCTGCGGTGATAGCGGATATTCGTTTGCAGGAAAAGGGCATTAAAGAGAAGATAAATAAGGTTTTGAACCCATTGATTGTTGAGAGAATTGTTTGTCTTGCTTCCGGCGGAGAGATGCGATAAGATGCGTTTCTATTAGAGATAGTTGGTATTATGACCTACCTCGCATACGTTATCTATATGACCATCGGTACGGTAATGGCGGTTGGTGTATGGATGTGGACATTGTTTTCGATAAACCCGGACACCAGTGGACCAGCTGGCATTCTTTTGTTTTATGTTTCTCTTGCGCTGTCACTTGTTGGAATTTTTGCCTTACTTGGTTTGTTCATTAGATTAATTGTTTTAAGATCAACAACAATGAGAATTTTTGTGGTTCGATCTAGTTTTCGTCAGTCGATTTTATTTACGTTGCTTGTACTGTCTTCCTTAGTGCTTCAGATGTATAGCATGATGACATGGTGGGCGTTTTTGCTTCTTTTTGCATTTGCAATTAGCTTAGAATTCTTTTTTGCCTCTGGCGAACACTTATAGTTACACACACGTTATATGAGAATGTCACAACAGTTCACTACGACACGTAAGGAGGTTTCTGATGAGGAGGTAAGTATCAATGCACAGCTTTTAACGAGAGCTGGTTTTGTTGAGAAGGTACAGGCTGGTGTATATGCTTTTTTACCACTGGGTTTGCGTGTTATGCGTAAGATAGAGGAGATTGTACGAGAAGAGATGAATGCTGCGGGGGGGCAAGAGATGTTGATGCCGGCGCTTCATCCTAAAGAGTATTGGGAGGCTACAGGGAGATGGGATGATTTGGATGTGCTGTTTCAGTTGCCAAGTAGGCATGGAGGTCGGAAATATGCGTTGGGTGCGTCTCATGAAGAAGTAGTTGTTCCATTGGCCTTGAAATTCATTCATTCATATAGAGATTTGCCTCAGTACGTATATCAAATTCAGACGAAATTTCGTGATGAACCACGTGCGAAATCCGGTATTTTGCGTGGACGTGAGTTCGTTATGAAGGATTTGTATAGTTTTCATACAAACGAAGATGACATGCATGCATATTACGAAGTGATGAAGAAGGCTTATGCTCGTGTGTTTGAACGCTGTGGATTGGATGCTATTCAGACAGAAGCTTCTGGTGGTTCCTTTTCTGAGTTTTCACATGAGTATCAGGTCGTAACAGACTCTGGTGAGGATATTATTTTCACATGCGCCTGTGGCTACGCGGTGAACCGCGAAATTTCTGATGTGAAAAAAGGTGATGATTGTCCTAAGTGTGGTGCTGAGAAAATTGATGAGCAGAAAGCGATCGAGGTTGGTAATATTTTCTCGTTGCACCGTAAGTATTCAGATCCATTTAAATTGACGTACACGGATGAAAAGGGAAAGCAGCTTCCTGTGTTCATGGGGTGTTATGGTATTGGTATATCTCGTTTGATGGGATCCATTGTGGAAGTGCATCATGATGAGAAGGGGATTGTGTGGCCTTCGAGCGTTTCTCCTTTTGATGTTCACGTTGTGCAGATTGGAGATGGTGATGATGTAACTGCAGCTGCGGAGGATTTTGTTGCGCGTTGTGAGGCTGCTGGCTTAACTTGTTTGTATGATGATCGTACGTTGTCTCCTGGTGCGTCATTGGGCGATGCTGATTTGATGGGTGCTCCTAAGCGTGTTGTGGTGAGTTCGCGCTCGTTGAAGGCTAGTGGAGTTGAGTTGTCAGATAGAGCATCGGGTGAAGGAAATATGATGTCTGTGGATGACGCACTTGCACAGTTGATTTAATTCTCTAAGATGGAGGGTTGAAACCCTCTTTTATGTTATCAGGATTTTTTGGAAGATTTTCTAAGAACCTCGGTGTTGATTTGGGAACATCGAACACACTTATTGTTCAATCAGATAAGGGTATTGTTGTGGACTCTCCAACCGTTGTTGCGATTAACAATCGTACGAATCAAATTATTGCTGTAGGTCATGAGGCTAAGGATATGGTTGGTAAGATCCCTCCATATATCGATACATATATTCCTCTGTCACGAGGTGTCATTTCCGATTATGAAATCACGGAAAAGATGCTTCGTTTTTTAATTAACCGTGTGCATGAACAATCCACTGCTTTGATTCCGCGACCTCGTGTTTTAGTCGGTGTTCCACTGGAAGCTACTGAGGTTGAGCGTAAGGCTGTTGAGGATGTTGTGCTTTCAGCTGGAGCGCGAGAAGTCATTATGGTTGAAGATGTGATGGCTGCTGCAGTCGGGGCTCGGTTGCCGATTGAAGAACCTGTTGGATCGATGATTGTTGATGTAGGAGGAGGTAAGACTGAAGTTGCGGTGATTTCTCTTGGAGGCATCGTGGAGTGGAGTATGACACCGATCTCTGGAATTGAAATGAATAAACAGGTTGTGTCTTATACGCGAGATGTTTTTAATTTATTGTTGGGTGAGATGAATGCGGAGATTGTGAAGATACAGTTGGGAAGTGCTGTTGAATTGCCGGAGCCTTTGCAAATGACGGTGCGTGGTCGTGATGTGATTACAGGTTTACCGAAGGAGGTTTTGATGACAGACACTCATGTAAGAGAGGCGATTGATAAGACGTTGAAAAGTATTGTAGAAGTTGTTAAAAATGTTTTGGAAGTTACGCCTCCAGAGTTGGTAGCTGATATTCATGAGCGTGGTATGGTATTGGTGGGTGGTGGATCCATGTTGCGTGGGTTGGACACGCTTATCGAACGCGAAACGGATATTGCAGTTCGTGTAACGGATGATCCGCTCTCGGCGTTAGTAAGGGGAATGGGTGTTTTATTTGAAAGTGCTGAGCCTTTGGCAACTGTCAGATTGCCTTCAGCACGGGAGTAATAGGTGAGTTAATACGTATGAGGAATCGTAAGTTTTTAATTTTGAGTATTTTGATTGCAGGTTTTTTCGTAATCACTTCTGTGTTTCCTCAGGGTCATTTGGTAAAGGATTTAGCTCGTGGTTTTTTTGCTGGCATTGTGAAGTATGGCTACGTCGTGCAGGTTGGTGTACTTCCTGAGGAGGACGTGGATGTTGTCAAAGAGGGTGTTGAGAGAGCCTCCTCTCAGGATTTACTTCTTGAGAATGAAGAGCTTCGTATACTATTGGGTTTTACTGAGCGTTTCGATTTTTCTGGTGTAGGGGCAGATGTGTTGGGTCGATCGTATGATCCCTCGCGGGCACGTTTGATAGTAAACCAGGGGTCGGAGCATGGTGTCGCGTTGGGTGCACCTGTTGTTGCAGGGGATGGTGTACTAGTAGGGATTATTGAAGATGTTTTTACTGACTCGAGTGTTGTTCGTTTGCTTATCGATCCGAAGAGTAGAGTTGCTGGTCGGCTGCTAAATACGTCTCAGAGTGAAGGAGTGGTTGGGGGAGGTCATGGTATTGTTGTACGTATGGAGCTTGTTCCTCGGGATGAGGACATGCCGATTGGTACTGCTTTGGTCAGCTCTGGGTTGGACCAGTATGTTCCGCGAGGGTTGTTGGTTGGATATGTTGTTGCGGTAGAGCAGGATACAAATTCCCTTTTTAATCGAGCTATCATTGAGACACCTGTTGATTATCAGCGCATCACTCAGGTGCTTATTGCTAGACAATAAATATGTGGCTTACGATTCGATATGCATTGTTGGGTTTGAGTCTTGGTCTTGGTGAGTGGTTTTTGATGAATATTGCTCCTGTTCTTGGAGTTGTTAGGCTGGTGTTGATAGTGTCGTTGATTTATATCCTGAGGCGATACAGTTACAAGGCTTTTGTTATTGGTGTGTTCGGAATGTTTGTTCGCGATATTGGGTCGTCTTCATTCTTTTTGCCAGTTCATATACTGCTTTTTGTAGTGATTTCTGCTGGCGTACATCTCTTTTCGACTCATGTCATAAGTCATAAATCAGTTTCAGGATTTGTTGTTGCAGGCTTAATTGGGTTTTTGGTATACCGCGTGTTGTATGGATTTGTTCTGCTTAGTATCGGAGTGAACATTTTTTCATTTGGTTTGTTCTGGAGGGAGATTGTTGTTTCCTTTATAGTGTATATATCTGTTGTTATTATCCGCAATCAGCAGTGGCGGATTTTACGAGTCTCGAAATATGGCTAAGCAGCCGAGATTATTTCCGATGAATGACCCAGGGCTTTTTCCATATACTGGTAAGGGTCATTTTGACGCGCCTCATGCACGAAAGAGGCAGTGGCTCGAGAATGCATATGTGGAAGGGGCATCTGCTTTGGAGCAGTCTCATGATTATGTAGGAACTTCACTGACTCGTAGGATGTATATTTTTGTTGTCATCGTGGTGATGAGTGTGTTTTTGGTATTGTACGGTCGTGTAGCATGGCTTCAGGTTATGCAGGGCTCTTCATTTGCTTCTGTTGCTGAAAGTAATCGTACTCGTCATATTGCAGTTGCTGCCGAGCGAGGAGTGATTTATGATCGCAACGGCGTTCCTTTGACAAAGAATCTTCCTCGGTTTTCTTTGTATATAGCGCCGCGAAGTTTGCCTGAAGGAGATGAGGATCGTGAGTCATTGGCGAATACGATTTCGAGTATTTTGCAACGACCATACGATGAGGTTTTAACGGATGTGCAGACACTTTCGATTTCATCGGATCGCGAGGTTTTGCTGTATGAGAATGTTTCGCAGAAAGAGGCGATTGCGTTGTCAGTGACAGCGAGTACGATGCCTGCTTTGCATGTAGTGAGTGGTATTAAACGGTCATATGAAGTTTTCGATGATCCGATTGAATCGATATCCCATGTTGTGGGGTACGAGGGAAAGATATCTGAAAGGGAATATCAGGATCGTTCTGAACAGGGTTATGCTAAAACGGATTACATCGGTAAGCAGGGTGTGGAGGTTAGGTATGAGGATGTGTTGCGTGGTGTGAAGGGAGATAGGGTTGTTGAGGTTAATTCTCGAGGTCTCAGTCTTGGTATCTTGTCAGAGGAGTCTCCTGTGCAGGGGCATGACGTAACTTTAACGCTGGATAGTAATTTGCAACGTGCTGCAGAAGAGGCGCTTGTGAAAGGTTTGGGTTTGAATGACAAGGATCGTGGAGTTGTAGTTGTTCAGGCGGTTCACACGGGTGAGATTTTGGCGATGGTGAGTATGCCAGGCTTTTCTCATGAAGCGTTTGCTCGTGGTTTGTCGGTGGATGAGTATCAGAGCATACTGGATGATGAGCGTCGCCCTCTTATTAATCGGGCGGTTGCTGGTTTGTATCCTTCTGGTTCAATCATCAAGCCTGTGATGGCTCTGGGAGCTTTGTCGGAAGGGGTGATTAGTGATCGAACAACTATTGTGTCCACTGGTGGTATTAGTGTCGGGCCTTGGTTTTTTCCGGACTGGAAAGCTGGAGGGCATGGTCGTGTAGATGTAAAAGAGGCTATAGCTCATTCAGTGAATACTTTTTTCTACATTATTGGTGGAGGGTATGAAGAGCAGGAAGGTTTGGGTGTCACGCGCATCAACAAATGGCTGACAGCTTTTGGGTTTGGACAGTCCAGTGGGGTTGATTTGCTTAGTGAGAAGATTGGGTTGATTCCTGACCCTCAATGGAAGAAGGATGTGAAGAATGAAGAATGGTACGTAGGTGATACATATAACTTGTCTATTGGTCAGGGAGATTTGCTCATCACTCCATTGCAGATTACGAATGCGATTTCGGCGATTGCAAATGGTGGTAAGTTGTATCAGCCACATGTGGTGAAGAGGATTTCTGATGAGGAGGCTCCTATCTCTTATAGTCAGATTGATGCACCTGATGAGGCGTTTAGGATTGTACAGGATGGTATGCGAGATACGGTGGTCTATGGTTCTGCGCGATCAATGTCCGTGCTTCCGATTATGGTTGCTGGGAAGACTGGTACTGCTCAGTGGTCGAGTATAAACGAGCCGCATGCATGGTTTGTCGGTTTTGCTCCGTATAAGAATCCGCAGATTGCAGTAACAGTTCTTGTTGAAGAAGGCGAGGAGGGGAGTCGAGTTGCGGTGCCTATTGCTCGTGATATTTTTGAATGGTGGGCTCGACACTCGTATCGCCTTGACTGACCCTCTTAAGTCCTTCATAATTCAGCATAAGATAGTCGGATTAATCATGGCTAGATCAACGTAATGTATATATGTCACAACCTGTATATTTAACAAAGGAAGCTATTGTAGAATTGGAAGCTGAGAAGAAAAAGATTGTAAACGAGGAGATTCCTTTTGTTGCTGAAAAAATTAATCGTGCAAAAGAACTTGGAGATTTGAAGGAGAATTTTGAGTATCATGAAGCGAAGGATCATATGGCTCGAGCCCATAGTCGCGTACAAGATATTGAGCGCCAGCTTTTGTTTGCTGTGGTGTACGAGGCGAAAAGCGGGGGAGACACAGTTGTGTTGGGTTCGACTATAGAAGTAGATAAAAATGGAGCAGTGCGTATCTTTCAGGTTGTTGGAGCTCATGAGGCTAATCCTGCGGAGGGGAAAATCTCGAATGAGTCACCCCTAGGAGCCGCGTTCCTTGGTAGAAAAGTTGGTGATACAGTAGAAGTTGAAACACCTCGTGGTGTGAGTGAATACGTAGTACAAAAGATTTCATAATATGAGTGTTATTCAAATAGGCCTTCTCATTTTGATAGGCTTATTTTTTATACGTACAGTTCGGTTGAGTGGGGATGAGGCTCTTGTTCCAAGTCGACTGTTGTGGGGTATTTTTTGGGTGGGAGCGGCTGCTATGGTTGCGTGGCCGGACGTACTTTCTCGACTCGCTGATGTAGTAGGTGTTGGTCGCGGTGTTGATTTGGCGATGTATGTTATTATTCTTGGTTTGATTTTTATTGTGTTTCGGTTGTGGGTGCGGATGTATGTATTAGAGTCTCATATTACAACGCTTGTAAGGCACATAGCTTTGGACGAACGTCAGGATAGAGATGTATGAAAATTTTATACGTCACTCCTGTCTTCTCGCCGTATCGAGCTGGCATGGCGCGAGTTGCACAGATGTATGCGGATGCAGCTCATCATGCAGGACACGATGTGAGTGTCGTAACTCCTCGGTATTATGATCGCGATGTAGCCTCTTTTGATTATGAGGTGAGGTGCATCAGGCCGATTGTTTCATTTGGAAATGCAGCGTGGATTCGTGACGTTTCTCGTGCAGTTTCAGATGTTGATATTATACATATACATGTTCCTTTTATTGGGGGAGTGCACGCGACGGCATTGTTGGTAAGAAAATATCCTGATGCTCGTGTTGTTGTGACGTATCACATGAACTTGGTTTCGAATGGATGGAAGCGTCCGTTTTTTTGGTTGTGGAGGTTGTTGTCGTTGCCTGTGATTGCGCGGATGGCTGATGTGTTGCATGTAACATCACTGGATTACTTTAAGCATAGTCAGTTGGCTCAGTATGTTACAGACATGTCTGTTGTTCATGAGATTCCACTTGCTGTTGATGTTTCAGCTGCTGTTGTGAGAAAGAATGTCGATGGTCTCTCCATGAACCTGTTAATAGTGGCTGCGTTGGATGCTGCGCATGCGTTCAAGGGCGTATATAGAGCCTTAGAGGCGTTTGTATCCATTATTCGAGTTATTCCAAGTGCTCGCCTGACAATCGTTGGAGATGGCGATATGAGAGGGGATTATGAGTTGCGAGTACAAGAGTTGGGATTGTCAGCAAGTGTGGTGTTTGCAGGTCGTTTGTCTGATCAATCATTATTGCATGCTTATGCTAAGGCCGACCTTACGCTTCTTCCATCGACTGCTGCGTCCGAAGCTTTTGGTCTGGTTTTGATCGAGTCACAGGCTGCTGGTACGCCTGTTGTTGCGAGTAATTTGCCTGGTGTCCGGACAACTTTTGTGGAGGGTAAAACTGGTTTCTGTGTAGACGTTGAAGGAGTGCAAAGTATCTTTGATGTATGTATGAAATGGTTTGAGTTGGATGAGTCTGAAAA